>CBDUCC010000005.1:0-30224 GCA_965365555.1 uncultured Myxococcales bacterium
CCAGGTCGACCTGAGCGATTTCGACTCGATCAACCGCTTCTGTGACGAGCTTCGTGACAGCAAGGTCACCCTGGATGTGGCCGTATTCAACGCCGGTGTCGTGCCGGTGACTGCCCGCAAGAACAAGCATGGGCTCGAGCTCATGTTTGCCGTGAATTTCCTGGCGAAGTTCGTCGTCGTGAACCGACTCCTCCACGATGGCGTCATTCCCAACGCGCTGTATGGGGGGAACTCACGCGCAGAGGATCCTCCTCGAATCATCTTCATCTCGTCTGAAACCCACCGAAGCTCGATCCCCATCGACTTCGACCGGTTCGGGGAGCCGATCGAGTACGGTGTTGCGGACGGCGTGAAGTACTACGGCCTCAGCAAGCTTCACCTGACGACCTATTTTCACGAGCTCTCGCGCAGACTCAATCCGGAGGGCGGCGCGCGTCCGGACGTCTGCGTTCATGCGCTCTGCCCCGGTGCGGTGAACTCCAACATGGCGAGGGAAGCGCCGACTTGGCTCAAGCCGATTCTCAAGCCGGTCATGGCGCTCTTCTTCCAGAGCCCCGAGAAGGCGTCGATCCCGGTCGACTATCTCGTATGTTCCGAGGACATGGCGGCGATCACCGGGGCGTACATGCACATGATGCGGGTCAAGGAGTCTTCCGAGGCTTCGATGGACCCCGAAAAGGGCGCCTTGCTCTGGAGCAAGACGGAAGCTCTTCTTCAAGAGCACGACGTGCTGTGAGGACACCGAATGACTGACGAGCTGAGCAAAGAAGAACGAGACATCGTCGACGGAACGGTTTGGAACCAGTTCTGCGACACCTTGAAGATGGCTGGGAACGTGGTGATGGGCCCGAATGCGCCGAGCGACCCGATGAACCGAATGGAGGGTTTTCGGTACCTGAGCCGAATCACCAGAGCTGCGTTGCAGACGTTCGTCGAGCACAACGACCCTCTCGCGCCGGTCCTGCAGCGGGTCGTGCACGAGACCGCGAAGATGGGCGCCGACCACCCGGACAACTACTACCAAAATGCAGCGATCAGCGGGAAGCACGAGTACCGCATCTACGGCACTCGTGGCACCGTTCACTATCTCGGGTTCTTCACGCAGAAGGGCAACTACGGCCAGGGCCGCGGGATGCCGCCGACCGGTTACCTCGAGGGTTCGGAGCTCGAGGTCAACCCCGATGGAACGTTCGAGATCATCGTCAGCCAGGAAGAGAAGCCGGGCAATTGGCTTCCTATGGAGGAAGAGACGGGCACGTTGATCGTCCGTCAGACCCGCCTGGATCGCGAGAACGAGCAGATCGCAGAGCTCGAGATCGAGCGCATCGGTGGCGATGGAATGCCGAGCCCCTTCGACCCCGTGAAGTGCGCGGAGGGCATGACGATGTCTGCCGGTCTCGTCGCCGGCGCTGCCATACTCTTCGCCAATTGGGCCGAGGGCTTCAAGCAGCACACGAACGTGCTTCCGCGCTTCGATCAAAACGTCTCGAACATGGCGGGGGGAGTTCCCGACATCGCCTACTACCACAGCTACTGGGAGCTCGCGCCCGACGAGGCGCTGGTGATCGACGCGACTCCGCCAGAGTGTGAGCATTGGAACTTCCAACTCAACAACTACTGGATGGGGTCACTGGACTACCGTTACTACCCAATTCACGTGAACAAGCACACTGCGAAGTATCGACCCGACGGCTCGGTCCAAGTCGTCGTTGCAGCGCAGAACAAAGGCTTCGACAACTGGATCGACACCGTGGGTCACGAAGAGGGAACGATGTGTTGGCGCTGGGTGCGTGCGAAGGAGCATCCCGACCCTCAGACCCGCGTCGTGAAGCTCTCGGAGCTCTGAACATCGTGGCGGGAGCGGGTACCACCTTCGACCGACCGTACCGGCCGACTGCCATCGCCATCGCGAATCGGGTAGGGCGGGCGCTCGGTGTCGGCCGCGAACCCATGCGGGTGGATCGTCTGCTTGCCGACGCCCAGAAGAAGGTCGGCCTCCGCGATTTCGGCGACGAAGCCTTTCGCGAGCCGTTGCAGATATTGGTCGACTCGATCAACCGCGAGGCGGCGCTGAATCCGATCGGACGAATGATCATTCGCGGACGCATCGTCGGCGTCCTCATCAACAAGCTCGTCGCTCAAGACACGATCAAGGAGCATCCCGAAATCCTCGAGATGCCGGTCGAAGCCCCCATCGTGGTTGCCGGGCTCGCGCGGACCGGAACGACGATGCTCCATCGCCTGATCGCCGAGGATCCGAGCATTCGCTCGCTCGCATCCTGGGAAGCGATCAACCCGGCCCCGCATGGTTCCCAGCAACGAGCCGGCCGACCGGATCCGCGCGTCGCTCAAGCAGCGAAGGCGGCCAAGGGGCTCAAGTACATGTCGCCCGGGTTCTTTGCGATTCATCCTGCCGAGCCAGATGCCCCTGAAGAAGAGGTGATTCTGCTCGAACAAGCGTTCCTCACCACGACGCCCGAGGCGATGATGAACGTGCCGACCTATTCCAAGTGGCTCGAGGAGCAGGACCACGTGCCGGCGTATCAAGCCCTCAAGCGGATGATGCAGTACCTCCAATGGCAGCGTCCGGGGCCGGGGCGACCGATCCAGTGGGTCCTGAAGACCCCTCACCATCAAGAGTACTTCGACCCGCTGCTCGAGGTGTTCCCGAACGCGACCATCGTCCATACCCATCGGGATCCCCTCAAGACGAGCCCATCGCTATTCAGCATGCTCACGCACCTGCAGATGATCTTCAGCGATGACGTCGACCCGAAGCGAGTCGCCAATCATTGGCTCGGCAAGATCGAGAACATGGCACGCCGAACGCTCGCCACGCGCGAGCGAGTTGGAGATCGTGGATTCGTGGACGTGTCGTACTACGACCTCGTCCGGGATCCGATTGCTGAAGTCGAGCGAATCTACGCGGCGGCAGGCAAAGAGCTCAGCGCCGAGGCGCGGGCGGCCATGGTGGAGTCCCGCAAGGTCAACAAGCAGCATAGGTACGGCCGCCACAAGTACTCACTTGCGGATTTCGGCATGACGAAGGACGATGTAGAGCCCCGCATCGCAGCTTATCGAGCACGCTTTGGGGTTCCGTACGAATAGCGACTAGGATGCGCGGCCATGGACGTTCCCGTCTGGCAGCGCCTGATCTCCCTCCTCGGCTTGCTCACGATGGTTGGGATCGCCTGGCTTCTTTCGAAGCGCCGTGATCGGGTCGCCTGGCGATTGGTCGCCTGGGGCGTCGGTCTGCAACTCGCATTTGGCGTGCTGGTGATGAAGACTGCCGCAGGCCGCTGGTTCTTCTCGCTTCTCAACGATCTGGTGCTCGCGCTGCTTTCCTATACGGCCAAGGGTACCGAGTTCGTCTTTGGTGACTTCGCCTCCGAGAAGTTCACGATTGCGATCAACGTCTTGCCGACGCTGATCTTCTTTTCGGCGCTGATGACGATGCTCTACCACCTCGGCTGGATGCAGCGAGTCGTGAGCGGCTTCGCTTGGATCATGCGCCGGACGATGAAGACCTCGGGATCGGAGACCTTGGCGACCGCGGCCAACACCTTCGTCGGGCAAACGGAGGCGCCGCTCATGGTGGCGCCGTTCATCGCGGGGATGACGATGTCCGAGCTGAACGCACTGATGACCGGTGGCTTCGCCACAGTCGCCGGAGGCGTTCTTGCGGCGTACGTCGGTCTCCTCGAAGGCGTGGTCCCCGGGATTGCGGGCCATCTCATCGCCGCCAGCGTAATGAGTGCGCCAGCGGCGCTGGTCGTCGCCAAAGTCATGTGGCCTGAAACCGAGCTCAGCGTGACCAGCGGCGAGGGCAGAGTCGAAGTCGACCGACCCGACGTGAACCTCATCGACGCCGCCGCCCGAGGGGCGGGCGAAGGGCTCAAGCTCGCGCTCAACGTTGGAGCCATGCTGATTGCGTTCATTGCGCTGATCGCGCTGGGGAACGCCCTGCTGGGCCTCCCCTTTTCGCTCTACAACGAGTGGATGGGACTCGACGGAGGTGCCGCCATCCAACCACTGACATTGCAGCGGATTCTCGGTTGGCTCTTCTGGCCCGTGGCCTTCTTGATCGGCGTGCCCGTATCGGAGTGTGGGGCGATTGGGACGCTCCTCGGAGAGAAGCTCGTTCTCACGGAGTTCATCGCCTACCTCGATCTCTACGAAATCCTCTCGGAGGGAGAGGGTGCGCTTTCTTCTCGTACGGTGGTCATCGCCAGCTATGCCCTGTGCGGCTTTGCAAACTTTGGGTCGATCGGGATCCAGCTCGGCGGAATCGGAGGCATTGCGCCGGAGCGACGTCACGACCTGGCACGACTGGGAGTGCGCGCGATGTTGGGCGGAATGCTTGCCTCGTTGATGACCGCATCCGTGGCCGGCTTGCTCTACTGACGATCGAGGCCTCGCCGAACGCGACGCAGAGTTCGCGCGAACGAGCTGCGACAATTTGCCGCCTTCACCAGAGCCTCGGACGTCCTTACGTTGCGGGATGATGACGCACGCTGCAGCAGCGCTGGGGTTGACTCTGGTCCTCGGATGCGCCTCCGTAGACGTCGAACAGACGCAGGAGAGCCGTCAGGTTCAGGCAATCGTACGTACCACCAACAGCCCGTTTTGCCCGGGCAAGACGCTCGACTCTTGCCCGAGCCCGCGCGCCGCGCAATGGCGGCAAGACATCAACGCATGGGTGTCCGACGGTGTGGAGGAGACGGAGATCCGCCAGCGCCTTCAGAGCCGCGTTCCAAGCTTCGAGCTTCGACCCGAGCCGGTGAAGACCGGCTGGGTCATCCCGCTACTCGCCCTCCTGGTCTCGACCCTGTGGCTCGTGATCGTCGCGCGCAGCTTCAGACAACCGGCGCCGCCCCGCCCAAGCCGTCCTCCCCCCCAGGACGCAATCCTCGACGCACGACTCGACGACGAGCTAGCCCGCGCCGACTAGGGCCACGAACCACCTCCAAAAAACGAATCATTCCAAGCACTTCGAAACCATAACGCGAATTCTCTTCGCGTCGCTCCGGGTCGGCGTGCTCAGCGGGTGCAGATCACCGAGGATCCGTGCCCAAAGAGCCCTTGATTGACGGTCACTCCGGCTTTCGCACCCTGCACCTGACGGGCTCCGGCCTGCCCTCGCAGTTGCCACGTGAGCTCGCAGACCTGGGCGATCGCCTGTGCTGGCACCGCCTCCCCGAAGCTACCGAGCCCGCCGCTCGGGTTCACCGGGACCCGGCCTCCTATGGTCGTCTCGCCGTCTCGGAGAAGCTTCTCGGCCTCACCTGGAGCGCACAACCCGATCTGTTCGTACCAGTCGAGCTCGAGTGCCGTCGAGAGGTCGTACACCTCGGCCAGGCTCATGTCCTCAGGCCCGAGCCCTGCCTCTTCGTACGCCCGGTGCGCGATCGACTCTTTGAAGCCCAGCGGCGGGAGCCCGACTCCGGCGCTCGAATCCGTCGACAGATTCGGCATCTCGATGATCGTGTTCGGGTAGACCGGCGTCACGGTCGATACCGCTGCGATCTTCACGGGGTCGGTCGTATGCTTCCTTGCGAACTCCATGCTGCAGAGCACGAGCGCGGCCGCCCCGTCACTGGTTGCACAAATGTCGAGCAGGTGCAGCGGGTCTGCGACCACCGCCGAGCCAAGCACGTCCTCGACACTCACTTCTTTTCTATATCGAGCGTTCGGATTGTGGAGCCCGTGCCTGGCGTTCTTCACCTTCACCGCCGCGAAATCTTCGGCGGTGGCCCCATAGGCGTCCATTCTCCGCCTCGCGTAGAGACCAAAATAGGTCGGGTTGGTGATCCCCTGGACGTGAAAGCGAAGCCAGTCCGGGTCCTCCGGCCGGCGTCCGCCCGTCGGCGCGAAGAAGCCCTTCGGCGCCGCGTCCGCTCCGATGACCAGGGCCAGATCACAGAGGCCGGCTAGAATGTGCGCACGCGCGACACTGATGGCCTGCGCGCCAGTCGCACAGGCTCCGTATGAGCTCGACACCTTGGCGCCCGACCAGCCAAGCGCCTGCGAGCACGTAGCACCGGCCAAGAAGCCGGGGTACCCGTTGCGAATGGTGTCCCCGCCGGCGACGAGCTGAATGTCTCGCCAACCAACGCCGGCGTCCTTCAGCGCGTCCTGAGCGGCCTTGACCCCGTAGCCGACGAAGCTCTGACCCCACTTGCCCCAGGGATGCATTCCGACGCCGAGAACCGCGACCTCACTATCCATGCGTCACCTCATCGGTCGGCTTCCACTTCCAGGTCATGTAGATCTGTTCGTCGTCTTCGTAGAGCTCGTCCAATACGAGCTCCATCGTCATGCCCGTCTCGAGCGACTCGACACCGACGCCGGGCACGACTTGCCCGAGAATCGTGATGCCTTCCTTCTCGAGCTCCACCGCCGCGATCGCGAAGGGCTCGAACGGCTCCTTGGCGACGAACGGAGGCGGCGGCTTGTAGTTGGCGCTGGTGTACGACCAAACCTTGCCGGTTCGGCTGAGCTCGACCTCTTGGAGGTCGGCATGCTCACATGCCGGATTGCGGCAGAAGGTTCTCTCGATGGGGAAGAAGTAGGTGCCGCATCCGCGGCATTGGCTCCCGAGAAGGCGCGGCTCGCCGGGGTTCATCGTGAACAAACCTTCGACCGCGGGTATCCGTGCTTTGTCAGTCATCGTGCGAGTGGTCTGAAATAGAACACGTTTCACTCGATGGCAACCGCCTTGATGACTCGGTCTACGCAGTCCTGGCGTAGTGCTCCTTGCGCCTCTCGAGCAACTCGGTCAGCTCGTCTCGAAGCGTCTCGAGGGCTTCGAGCGCCGATCGAAGCGTCGACCGACGAAGGCCTTCGATCTCTTCGATGGAGCGCTCCAGACGACGCACGCCCGCCGTCGTCCGACGAATCGCATCCAACTCCTCCGACCCCTGGGGCTTCGGATGCAAGACCGGGTTGAAGCGCTTGCGAAGGTCGCTGACCGGGGCCCCTTCCTCGAACACCGCGTGCCGGAGCTCCTCCACGACCTCCGGGGCGACTGCCGGGTCCTCGGCGTCGTTGCTCGGCCCCTTGCGGAGCGCCTTGGCGAAGTAGTCGACCGCATCGCAGGTCGGAATCCGCTCGTTGAGCCCGTCCCGCTTCAGCACCGAGGGAGCGTGGCGTTCGAGCGCAACGTACGACCCAGTGAGCTTGTCAGCGGTCGCCTGCTTCAGCTGAAGCTCATACGAGCAGTACGAGTAGAAGTCCTGGTATCCCCAGTCGAGGTACGCCTCACGATTGCGAACTTCGACGAGAGCTTCGGCCATGAGGACCCAGGAGCGTTTGAACCCCTGCGCCCTCTTGACGACGTGTACTCTCAGTTCATCGGCGCCCTCTGCCTCGAGGGCCTCGGCGAGATCCCCCAACCTTTGATGCGTTGCCATCCGCGCTCTATACCACCGAAATCGTGCCTTCAACCACCGCCGAAAGAGAGCTCCTTCGCCGCAGAGCGACTACCGCGATGGCAGCGTCGGCGCTCGTCGCCGACGTGGCGGCTACGCTCCAGCCGACGGGCATTGCCGTGATGCCGATCAAGGGTGCGCTGCTTCAGCACTGGCTCTACGACGACCCGGCGGACCGCCCGTTGACGGACGTCGACCTCCTGGTTCCCGAAGCGGATTTCCCCGATGCGTGTCGGGCGCTCTCGGCAGCAGGCTATCGTTGCACGGATCACTCGAGTGTCGGGGGTGCCGTCTTCGAGACTCGCTTCGGGCTGATGCTCGACCTTCACTGCCGGCTCTTCGGCCCGGCCCGCTACTCGCTTCCTACCGATGCGCTTTTCGCCCGGAGTGTCGCGGACCGCGATCTCTTCGGAGTCCCCGTTCGGCTCCCTTCGCCTCTGGATGTGTACGCGCACCTGGTCGGAAAGGCGGGCAGCGATCACATTCACGCGGACGCGCGTGAGCGGCTGCGGGAGATCGAGCGGCTTGGGCATTGGCTCGATCTCCCCGCAGAAACCATCGCCGAGCATCTGGTCGGCTGCGGGATGCGCCGTGTCGCGCGCTACGTCCTAGCTCTGGTCGGCCGGAACACGAACGACCCATTCTCGCTCCGCATCGTCGATGCGCTTCCAGCCGATCCCGTGGGCAGCGCGCTGGCGAGGCTGGCCGATGCGATTCTTGCGCGCGTGCCGGCGGAATCGAGTCTTGGAGGGCTGGTCGCCCACTCTCTCAACGACCGGCTGCTCAGGGGAGGGCGGTCCGGCGCGGCAGCTTTCGTGTCGCGCGTTCGCTCCTAGGAGGAGATTGGCCCGGACGGGCAAGCGCTCAAATTCCCTTTGGCCGGGGGACTTGGCGTGCAGGAGGTCGCGACCGCCTCGAGCGGCTCTCGGTACACGATCCGGGGAGGCTCGTAGCGGGCCTTCTCGGGCTCGCCGCTCTTCTTCTTGTTGTTCTCGGATTCCATGTCGCTATTGCTCAGGAGACTACCGCAAGTCGGACACGTGCGCGAGCCGACTCCCGTATGCGACGCTCTGCAGCCGGGTAGATCGCGAGCGGATCGCCGTCGTGGGTGTGTGCGGCGCCGGGGCAGAATCTGGCGGCACGCGCGGCGTCCCCGAGGTCTTGGAGCCGTTCGTGGACGTCCACGACAGTTGCACGAATGTCTCGGAGCCCCTCCGACTGGGACCAGATCTCCGTAATCGGTCGTTCGTGAAGGTTTCCGACGGGGACGCGCCACTGGACGCAAGGAAGCACGTTCCCATATGGGTCCACCGCGATCGTGTTCGAGCCGGCGCCGCAGTGCTTGGCGGTGCCTGCGCTCGGCTCAGTGCCTTGGATCGCACCGGCGCCGGAGATGACGTTCTCGTTCCGGGCTGCCTTCGCCCGGTCCCTCAGCACCTCGGCATAGCGTGCCTGGCCCGTCGCGGTCGCCTCGAGCGCGAGCGGGCTGCGGTCGCCATCATCCTTCGGCTTCACCTCGGGGTCGATCTGCATCCGAACGCCCAACGCCTCTCCGAGATCGAGCAGATCCGCCACTTCGTGCTCGTTCCATCGTGTGAGCACACCGTTGACCTGAACCCGAAGCCCCTCGTCTTTCATACCTCCGATGTGCCGTACGAGCCGTTCGAAGCTGCCCGGCACCTGCGTCTGCCGGTCGTGGACCGTCGCGGTCGCTCCGTGCATGCTGACCTCGACGACGAACGGGTCGATCTCCTGCCGAATCCGTCGGGCGATCGCAGGATGAATGGCGTGCCCATTCGATTTGATTCGGACGACGAAGCCGAGCTTCCGAGCGTGGGCGCCGATGTCGAAGAAGCGCGGGTGCGCCAAAGGCTCGCCGCCCGAGAGCGAGAGATGAAGTACGTTCATCGAGGCCAACCCCTCGAGCAGTGCCTGGTACTGCTCGAAGGACAGCTTCGTCCCGCGGAGGGAGAGGTCGTTGTAGCAGAACACGCAGTCGAGGTTGCATGCATAGGTGAGCTCGAGAAGCGCGGACATCAGTCGGTTCTCGTTCCAGCTTCGCGTGACCGTCGACGAGAAGCTCATGCGCGACTCACTGCCCCTACCTCGAGCAATGCCTCGACCAGGGCGTGCGCGTCTCTTCGGGCTTGCTCCGGTTCAACGTCGTATCGCTCCGTGACCGTCTCGACCGCATCTTCGAGGCTGGCGCCATCCCGCAGCCGTTCGACGATGAGAGCAGCCACTTCATTGACGACCAGAACCTCGCCTGCATCTTGGAGGACGAAGATGCCCTCGTCATCGAGCACCCGAAACCGAACATGTCGATCGAGCCGATACTTATCCGTAGCCGCCCCGGTATTCATGATTCAAGAGTCTCCAAAAACTCGTGCTCTTCGCGAACGACAAAATACGAAGCGGAACCTGCGAGCTCAGATCCCGCGCCCGTCGAAGCAATGCGTCCGTGAGCTGAGGGTCCGCGTTGATGTAAGGACATGAGGCTACGATACGCGAGACCGCCTCTGCGTTCGAGCACTCGCGCAGTCTCGGTTCCGGGGCGTGCTCGAGCCCCATCAGGCCTCTCAACGGGTAGGGCGTCCCCGGGATCGGGAGTCCCCCGAAGTCCCCGGCGAACGGCATTGCCGACAGCGCATAACCGGACTCGGTCGGCACGACTGCGTTGAGCTCGTCACTCAGCACCTCGATCTGGAGCTCCCGGGCCAGGCCGCAGAGGGTCGTCTTCCCGGCGCCCGAGCGCCCGCAGAACAGAAAGCCGAGCCCGTCGTCCACCAGAGCCGCACTGTGCAGCACGAGCCCGCCTTGCTCGAAGAGGCGATAACTCGCGACGATCCGGAACAGGTTTTCGAATGCGCCAGCGAACCACTCGTCTGCGAGACAGGTATGCAACTGGGCTCGAAGAGGGGTCCGGTCGATGTTTGCCGTGAAGCCGATGCCGGCGACGGCGATGCCGCACTCTGACGGGGCGATGGCGACTCGATACTCCGAGGGGCCGATCGGCCGGCGCATGAAACCCTCCGCACTCGGCCTGTAGTGGATGTCGATGCCCACGTCCGGAATCGCGTCGTTCGAGCTGACTAGCGGCCCGAACTTCGAACGCACCGAATCGAGCTGCTCCGGACCCAGACCGGAGAACCGGTAGCTCGAGCCCGCGAACGCAATCGTCAGCTGCGCCACTCGAGCACCCGCTGCATGGAAGCGCGGAAGTAGCCGCCGAGGGCCCTCAGCCTTTCCCGGAACGTCACGGGGTGCTCCACGCGGCCCACGAGCTCCTGCACAGGGCGTGGTGGGTCGTGGCGCGCGCCGAAGTCTGCCGAGGTCAGAACGAGCCAGCCGTGGCGCCCCGGCGCAACCCCGAGCAGACGGTGTACGTTCCAGTGGTCCATCCTCCGCACCATCACCACATCACCAGGCAGATAGAATCGTCGCCTCCTGACCCGTATCTGCGCACCGTCCTCCAATCCGCGCATGCACATACCGCGGACGCGCACGTCGATCGCTTCGCCATGGCTCAGTCCCAGGTTCATTCGACTCGGGCACTCCCCTCGCATCGCCGCGCACTCTAGCAGAGCAGGGCGAAGAGCATCCTCCGGAGGCTCCTTCCGAATCAGGCCAAGGTTCCGAAAACACGGGTCTTTTGTGAGCCTAAATACCTGTTGACAACCGTGTTTGCGAACGTTTACCGTGGAACTGTCGACGGCTGATCAGCAACCCGCCGACAGGGCAACGCGAGATTCACACTCCTTGGGGTACAACACAACGGGCACTCGGGCGGGGTTCACACCTCGCCCGAGTATTTTTAAGCCTGCGGAACTCTCTGGGCCTGTGAGCAGGCGTTAGAGGCTGCGCTTCTTGCCGCGAAGTCCGCGACGGCTTCCCTTGGGACGCTTCGGTTTTTCGAACGAGCGGCCTCCGCGGCCGCCGTAGCCGTCGTCCTCGCGGTCGTAGCTGCCGCGGTCGTAGTTGTCGCCGCGACCGTAGTCGTCCTGCGGGGTGGGCGGAGGAGCCCCGGGGTCACGCCGCGCGAAATCGCGGCCGCCGGGATCCGAGTGGAAATCGCGGCGGGGGCGCGCCGGGCGGGGGCTGTCTGCGGCGACGTCGAGGCGCAGTGCACGCCCGCCGACTTCGCGCCCGTGGAACTTCTCCACCGCCGCCTTGGCGTGGTCTTCTTCGGAGAACCGAACGAAAGCGAAGCCCCTGGGGCGCCCCGTCTCGCGGTCCTTTGGAATGTGAACATCAACGACCTCACCGACCTCACCGAAAAGCTGACGAAGCTCCTCGTCGGTGGTGGCAAAGTTGAGGTTCCCTACGAATATCTTGTTTGAGATGACTTACTCCGTTCTCCGCTGTGCCCCTTTGGCACGTTTTTTACCTGGGTCCAAGTGTGACAGTGTAACCCAAATTGAGATTTCGTGTCGCGACAGCCTTTCGGATCAGAAGTGCCACGGGAACTTCCGGTAGTCCTGAGGCCGCTTCTCGAGGAACGCATCGCGGCCCTCCTGCGCTTCTTCGGTGCCGTACGCGAGTCGAGTGGCTTCGCCCGCAAAGAGTTGCTGGCCCACGAGGCCGTCGTCCACCATATTGAAGCCAAACTTCAACATTCGCATGGCAGTGGGACTCTTCGAATTGATCTCCTTGCCCCAGGAGAGGGCGAAGTCCTCGAGCTCGGCGTGCGGGACGACCGCATTCACCATGCCCATCTCGGCGGCCTCGCGAGCGCTGTAGTCGAGGCCGACGAAGAACACTTCACGGGCCTTCTTCTGCCCAATCTGGCGGGCGAGGAGCGCCGATCCGTAGCCGCTGTCGAAGCTCGCGACGTCCGGGTCGGTCTGTTTGAACAAGGCGTGCTCCTCGCTTGCGATCGTCATGTCGCAGACGACGTGTAGGCTGTGGCCGCCACCGACGGCCCAACCGGGGACGACCGCGATCACGACTTTCGGCATGAAGCGAATCAGGCGCTGAACTTCGAGGATGTGGAGTCGGCCGAGTCGAGCCGGGTCGACCTCACCCGGTGAGTCGGTCTCGTACTTGTAGCCGTCCTTGCCGCGAATCCGCTGATCGCCGCCGGAACAGAACGCCCATCCCCCGTCTTTCGGAGACGGGCCGTTGCCGGTGAGAAGGATGCAGCCGACGTCCGAAGTCTGTCGGGCGTGATCGAGCACTCGGTAGAGCTCGTCGACGGTGCCGGGGCGGAACGCGTTGCGGACCTCGGGTCGGTCGAATGCGATGCGAACCGTCCCCTGGTCCTTGGCCCGGTGGTAGGTCAGGTCGCGAAGCTCGAAGTCAGGGACCTCGGTCCACTTCGAGGCGTCAAAGATCTCGGAAACCATGGTCGTGTTCACTCCGTAAACTCGTTCAGAACTGCGAGAATGATGCGACCGAGGAGCACCGCCACCTGGTCCCTCGAGAACTCACCGTCGATCCAGCGCTGCAGGATCTCGCCTGCGCCGCTCAGGAACATGTCCGACAGAGCGAGCGCCTCGGCGTCGTCCACACCGGTCAACTCGCGCAACGGGATCAGCCATGGCTGCACTAGCTGACCGCGAAACTCGCGGCTGATCGCCGAGATCTCGGGATCATGGCCCGCCGAGCGCAGGATCTGCCAGCCGCCCGAGCCGCGCGCTTCGATCGTCTCACACGCGGCGTCGATGAAGGCGCGCGCGATCGAGGCGACATCGGCATTCTCGTCCGTCTCGAGGATGTTCGGTGTCCGCGAAGCGAAGTGGTCGCGGAAGTCTTCGAGTACCGCCTTGATGAGCTCGTGTCGATTTGGAAAGAACTTGTAGACGACGGGACGCGTCACGCCTGCTGCGGCCGCTACGTACGGGATGCGAACGCTATCGACGCCATCGGTCGCAATGATGTCGGATGCGACTCGAAGGAGCTGCTCGTGCCTGTCCTCGGGGCTCAGGCGCGTTCGGGTCGCATCGCTCGGTCGATTGTTCGGCATGGGATCATGAAAAAAGGGTGGCTCCTCGGTCAAGAAGCCACCCTGTTCGAATTCAAGCAGCGGGACGTTCAGTCCTGCGCGAGGTTCATCACCTGTTGAAGGCTCATCGCCAGCGTCATGTCGCCGTCGATCTTGATCTTGCCGGACATGAAGGCCTGCATCGGATTGATCGTGCCGTTCAGCATGCCGAGCCAGTCCTCCGCCGAGACGGTGATCGTGGCGCCGGGGCTCTCGTGGGTACCCTTCCCAACGAAGTCGCTCGTCTTGCCCTTGGTGAGGTCGAGGTTGTACTCGCCGCCACCGTCGCCCGTGATGTTGAACTGATAGACGGCATTCGGGGATGTCGCCGCATCGGTGTTTTCTGTGGCTTTGGTCTCAAACTTTTCGAAGAACTCAGCTACGGATTCCATGAATATTTGCCTCTCTTGTTTGTCGGCTAAAGGCCGTCGGCCGTTTCCACCCGCGATGGGTATGGCTCGCCGGAGGGACGTTGTACCTGAAATCCGTCGTCCATGCACCCCCGGCGTTCAGCAGGAAAAACCGGGTATTCGAGCCGCACGCGAGGCGCCAGGCCAAGCCTCTCCATCTCCGATCCACCCCGCCGCTCACCGTCCTCGGCGGCGATTCGTGAAACATTCCGGAAACGTTCATCACATCGTGCGGAAACAGAGGCGATCTAGGCTCGCGCCACGTCAAAGGAGAAACCGGGGATGGAAGCTATCAATCAGGCGGATACCGCATGGCTCATGGTCTCATGCGCGTTGGTCATGCTGATGACGCCGGGCTTGGCGCTCTTTTACGGAGGCATGGTGGGTTCCCGCAACGTGCTCTCCTCGTTCATGCACAGCTTCATCGCGCTCGGCGTCATCACGCTGCAGTGGGTCGTCATCGGCTATTCGCTGGCGTTCGGATCCGACGTCTGGGGCGGCTTCCTCGGAGGCACAGAGTATGCGTTTCTTCGCGGAGTGGGCCTCGAGCCGCAGGAAGGCTCGACGATTCCCCACATCCTGTTCATGGCGTTTCAGATGATGTTCGCCATCATCACCCCGGCGCTGATCTCAGGTGCGGTTGCGGAGCGAATGAAGTTCTCCGCCTACCTGGTGTTCATCCTGTGCTGGGCCACCCTGGTCTACGATCCCATCTGCCACTGGGTCTGGGGCCCGGACGGCTGGCTCGGCGCCCGCGGCGCGCTCGATTTCGCCGGTGGTACCGTCGTTCACCTCTCCTCGGGCGCAGCGGCTTTGGTTTGTGCGTTGGTCATCGGCCGCCGCAGCCGGCCCGGGCCTCCGCACAATCTAACGCTCACGCTCCTCGGCGCGGGGCTTCTCTGGTTCGGCTGGTTTGGCTTCAATGCCGGGAGCGCCCTTGCTTCGAACGACAACGCAGCACTGGCCCTCGTCAACACCCACGTCGCCGCTGGAGGAGCTGCGTTCTCCTGGGCCATCGTCGAGTGGCTGAAGCAAGGGAAGCCCACGGCACTCGGGGTGGCGTCCGGCTTGGTCGCCGGGCTGGTTTGCATCACCCCGGCCGCCGGCTTCGTCAGCCCCATGTCCGCGGTACTCATGGGGCTCGTCGCCGGTCCCGTCTGCTACGGCGCGGTCATCCTCAAGGGCAAGCTCGGCTACGACGATGCCCTCGATGCTTTCGGAATCCACGGCGTGGGCGGTGCACTCGGAGCGATCCTCACAGGCGTCTTCGCGTCCGCTGCCTGGGGCGGAACCGATGGGCTCATCGGCGGCAACAGCGAGCTCTTCGTCGAGAACATCATCGGCGTCGTCGCAGCGGCCGCGTACTCGGTGGTGGTCACGATCGTATTGCTGAAGCTGATCGATGCGACCATCGGTCTGCGTGTATCCGGCGATGAAGAGAGCGAAGGGCTCGATACCAATCTTCACGGCGAAGAGGGCTACCACATGGGTGGAGCCGGCGCGTTCACCGAGTGAACCGCATGGGCTTCCTTTCGCGCCTGTTCAAAAAGAAGTCGAACGCGCCTCCTCCGCTGCCGGAGGCCGAGGAGCGGGACTACACGGAGGCCGAGCTGGCGGAACACGATGGAAGCGATCCCGGCAAGCCCTTGCTCATCGCGATTCGCGGATCCGTGTATGACGTCGGACGGGGCCGCGACTTCTACGGTCCCGGCGGTCCGTACGGGATGTTCGCCGGGAAGGATTGCACCAGGGCCTTGGCCAAAGTCGCGTTCGACCCGGAGCTTTTCACCGCCGACCTCGAAGGCCTCACCCAGGATGAGCTCGACAAGCTCGAAGAATGGATCGAGATGTTCGAGGGCAAGTACCGACGTGTCGGGAGGCTGATCGATTCGCACGATCACGCCGACGGAAACCGCCGATAGATCAGGGTCGCGACCGTACCTATCAGGAGCGCCGTCATCGCGTAGAGGAAGGGCAGCTTCAGGAGCGGATCCTGATCGGCCTCGGGAAACGTTGCGAGGACGACCGCAATCGCCAACGGCGCATTCTGGACGCCGGTCTCGAGCGATACCGCCTGCCGCTGCCGAGGTCCGAGCCCTGCCAAGCGAGCCGCCAGGTAGCCTAGGATCATTCCGCTTCCGGCAACGGAGACGCAGGCGAGCAGGCTAGCGTCCTTCGCCGTCAGTACGAGGTCGAGCTGATCGGAGACACTGGTGACGAGCAGTACCGCCAACAGAAGCGCGCCGGACACCGAGCCGACCCGCTCCACTTTGCGTGCCGCACTTTGCGAACGACTGCGTACCCACATCCCTGCGCCGATTGGTAGCAGCATAGCGAGCAAGGTCCCCATGACCGCGAGATAGGGAACCTCCATCGGCTCGTCGATGAGCGAAGACGCGTACGCGAACAGGAGCAGCGGCATCAGGACCACGGATGCAAGCGTCGAGACCGCCGTCATCGTGATGCTCAGAGCGACATCGGCTCCCGAGAAGTACGAGCACATGTTGCTCGCGTTCCCGCCGGAGGTGCAGGCCATGAGAAGCAAACCAAGGGCATCGGTGCCGTCGAGCCCGAACCCGTCGATCGCCAGATAGGCCAGGAGCGGCATCCACCCGAACTGCGAGAGCAGCCCCACCAGAACGGCCCTAGGGCGCCGCGTGGCCCGAACATAGTCTTCCGTCGTGAGCGAGGCACCCATGCCCACCATCAGCACCAAGGTCAGTGCGGCGACCAGGACCTTGTCGAGCTCGCTGAGCATCCGGCGCACTATACACGGGCGCAGCGAGCGGCTGCATTGATGCCGACTCCGTGTTGACCATCATTTCCCCGCGGCGCAGCATTGATCGATGGACGGAGAGAAGATCATCAACGAGGTCATGGGCGGAGGCCTTCGCGTTCTGAACAGGCTGGCCGATTCGCCTCTGGTCGAGCGTTTCGGGCTCGAGGATCGCGCACAGACGCTCGTCTACGAGGGGGCCAAGCGCATGGCGGAGACGGCGGCCAAGGCAGCGAAGCGTCGTTCCCCGGCGAAGAGCGGCGAGCGGCGGCGTTCTTCGCGCAAGTTCGATCTGAGCCTCACCGAGGAACAGCAGCTCATGCGGGACACCCTCCGTCGATTTGCAGACGAGGTGATGGAGCCGGCTGCACGAGAGGCGGATGAGCGCGGTGCCCCTCCGGACGGGTTCATGGAGGCGTTCGCGGAGCTTGGCGCTGTCCAGATGGCTGTGCCCGAGAGCCTAGGCGGCGCGGCGGAGTCGGCATCCGCAGTTTCGCAGATGCTCGTTGCCGAGGATCTTTCCCGGGGTGATATGGGACTCGCGTACGCGGCGCTATCGCCGCTGTCCTTCGTCACCGCGTTGGTCCTCTACGGCGACGACCCGCAGCGCGCGCGCTGGCTGCCCTCGCTCCTCGAGGGTGATGTCGTCGAAGCGAGCGTAGCCGTTGTGGAACCCCATCCTCTCTTCGATCCGAACACCCCGCGGACTTCGGCGAAGAAGCAGGGCGCGGGCTATCTACTGACGGGCGAGAAGTCCGCAGTGGCCCTTGCCTCGTCTGCGAGTCGTTTCCTCGTGTCGGCGGACCTGCCCAAGCTGGGGCCACGGCTCTTCGTCGTCGAACAGGGTGCGATCGGCCTGTCGGTGGAACACGAGCCCGCGATGGGGCTGCGCTCCGCCGGCCTTGGACGACTCAAGCTCGACGGTGTGAAGGTCGGCGAGGACGCGTTGCTCGGCGGGGAGGCAGCTCTCGGCAAGGCGGGCACGGTCGCCTACCGGGATGCGGTCGACCGTGCGCGTGTCGGCTGGGGTGCGATGGCCGTAGGTGCCAGTCAGGCGGTCCTCGACTACGTGATCCCCTATTGCAATGACCGGGTCGCGTTCGGTGAGCCGATTTCCCACCGTCAGGCGGTGGCGTTCATGATCGCGAACATCGGTATCGAGGTGGAGTCGATGCGCATGCTGGTCTATCGGGCGGCGGGCCGTCTCGACGCCGGACTCGACTCGCAGCGCGAGGCGTACCTCGCTCGTACGCTCTGCACGGACAAGGCCATGGAAATCGGCACCAATGGGGTCCAGCTCCTCGGGGGAGCGGGTTTCATCAAGGATCATCCGATCGAGCTCTGGTACCGGCATCTGCGTGCCATCGGCGTCATGGATGGGAACCTCTTGGTCTAGGAACAGCACGATGTATCTCGAAATACCGAACAGTTTAAAACCGATCGTCAATCAAGCGCACCAAGTCGCCAAGCACGTGTTTCGTCCAATCTCGCGAAAGTACGATCGCGCCGAGCACGCGTATCCCAAAGAGCTCGACATGCTCGCCGCGCTGATGGACGGCATGAATGCCGGCTCCGGGCAGCGAGGTGCTGGCGTCGACGGGCTTCGACAAGACGCGGCTACGCAAGAAGGTGTTCGAAACGGAGCCAACATGAGCACCTGCCTGGGGCTCACGGAGCTCTGCTGGGGCGATGTGGGATTGGCGTTGTCGATCCCCCGCCAGGGGCTTGGCAACGCGGCGATCACCGCCGTTGCCGACGCCGATCAGAAGGAGCGGTTTGAAGGGGTTTGGGCCGCAATGGCGATTACCGAACCGGGTGCAGGTTCCGATTCGGCCAACATTCGGACGACCGCGCGCCTCGACGGCGACGAGTGGGTGCTGAACGGGGAAAAGATCTACGTCACTGCGGGAAGCCGTGCCGACTCGGTCGTCGTTTGGGCGACGCTGGACCGAAACCTCGGGCGGGCTGCCATCAAGTCATTCGTGGTGCCGCACGGGACGCCTGGCATGGAGGTCGTGCGCCTGGACAAGAAGATGGGGATCCGAGCCTCCGACACTGCGAGCATCACGCTCACCGATTGCCGCATTCCGAAGAACAACCTCTTGGGGACCCAAGACATCGATACCAAGAAGGGCTTCGGCGGCGTGATGCAGACCTTCGACAATACCCGGCCCATTGTGGCGGGGATGGCGGTCGGACTGGCCCGTGCCGCACTCGAGCACACGCGTGAGATCCTGGCCCACGAGGGGGTCGAGGTTCGCTACCATGGCCCGCTGTTTGGAAAGAGTGCGGCCGAAGTCGAGCTGATTCGGATGGAGGCGGATTGGGAAGCGGGGCGACTCCTCATGCTCAAGGCCGCGTGGATGGCTGACAATGGCATCCCCAACTCGGTGGAGGCTTCGATGTCGAAGGCGAAGGCGGCGCGCGTGGCCAATCAGATCACACTTCGATGTGTTGAGCTCTGCGGCGGGTATGGGTACTCCGAGGACTCGCTGCTCGAGAAGTGGGCCCGCGATTCCAAGATCCTCGATATCTTCGAGGGCACACAACAGATTCAGCTCCTGATCATCGCGCGGCGCCTGCTCGGCAAGCGCTCGGCAGAGCTTCGCTGAGGAGGGTCCCGTGGAGATCAACGGCATCGCACATACCATGGTTACCGTGGCGGATTTCGATCGCGCACGTGCCTTTTACGGGAAGCTTCTGCCGTTCCTGGGGATGAAAGAGGTGATGGACTTTCCCGGCAGGTACTACTGCGTCGGCGGCAGGACGGCGTTCGGGATCCAAGAGGCCCCAGAGGCGAGCCGCGGCGAGCGCTTCGACCAGAATCGCGTCGGTCTGCACCATCTGTGCTTTCGGGCCCGGACGCGCGAAGACGTCGACGAGGCCTACGAGCTCGTCAAGACCTTGGGCACTCCGATCATTCATGGTCCCGAGGAGGCCGTCTGGGCGCCCGGCTACTACTCGATCCTGTTCGAAGACCCGGACGGTATCCGCCTCGAAATCAACCATGTCCCCGGAAAAGGCCTGCTCAGCTAGCGGGACACGAAGCCCCCTCAAAAACCCCATTATCTCGGAGCCTTACAGACCCAAACGCGAATTCTTAAGAATTCGCGTTTGGGTCTGTAAGCCGTGGTGAAGATTGAAGTTTCGAGGGGGCTTCGTGTCCCGCTTGGAGGGAGTGGCGGCCTTGGGTCGTGATCAGGGTGCAGGGGAGGTCGTAGAGCGATCGGAGCAGCGGGGAGGTGAGGACCTCGTGCAGGGGGCCGGACGCTAGGGTGCCGCCGTCCTTCAGCATGAGGACGTGTGTCGCGTGCCGGGGGATCTCCTCCACGTGGTGGGTGACCAGAACCAACGTGGGTCCGTCGGGTCGCGCGCAGACCGCGTCGACATCCTCGACCAGGCGTTCGCGTGCGCCAGGATCGAGCCCTGCGCAGGGCTCATCGAGGATGAGCAAGTCCGGGTCGGTCACCAGTGCCCGCGCGATCATCACCCGCTGCTTCTCACCTTGAGAGAGCACTCCGTACGGCTTGTTGCGAAATCCATGCGCGCCAATGCGCCGCAGGGCGTCGTCCGCCCGACGGAGGTCCCCCTCGCTCAGCTCGTGCCAGTTCCCAATCGTCGCGTGGATTCCGGTTGCTGCCACCTCGCGCGCGCTCTGCCTCGCCGGAAGCCAAGTGAAGAGCGCCGAGCTCACCCAGCCAATGCGTTCCTTGAGCGCTCGCATGTCGCATCGGCCGTAGGTCTCTCCCAGCACGGATACCTCGCCGACGCTCGGCCACTCGTATCCCGCGACGATCGAAAGCAATGAGCTCTTGCCGGCACCGTTTCCGCCCAAGACGACCCAGTGCTCGCCGCGCAGCACCGTCCAGCGAACGTCGCGTAGAATCTCGGTGTCGCCACGTCGGAAGAGCTCGATCCGTAGGTCGATGATGGCGGTCACGCCGAAAGCCTAGCATCGCCAGGGCCCTGGCAACTTTGGGGCTTGAAGCGCCGGCAGATGTGCGGTCCAATCCGCTGCATGCCATCCCTTCTCGCGTGGAGCGCACTCCTCGTCGTGGTTCTGGCCGGCTCGGCCGCTGCCCAAGAAGATCCGCCGCCCATTCGCCTCGAAGGCGAGGTGCCGACGGGAGAGGAGCGACACTTCTTCCTTCCCTTCGAAGTACCGGAGGGCATCGTCGAGATCGAGGTTCGGCACGACGACCTCTCCTCCGTCAACATTCTCGACTGGGGCCTGGACGACCCGAACGGCTTTCGCGGTTGGGGTGGGGGCAACAGCGAACCGGCCATCGTCGGAGTCGATGCCGCCTCGAGGAGCTACGTTCCCGGCGAGATTCCTCCCGGTACCTGGGAAGTCGTCGTCGGAAAGGCCCGGGTCGAAGAGCTCCCGGCGCGTTACGAGGTCGAGGTTGTCCTCCGAACCGTCGCGACACTGCCCGCTCAGGAGCGCAGCGCCTACGCGGACCCCGGTGTGCTCGACGAGGAGGCAGGCTGGTACGCTGGCGATTTTCACGTGCACTCCCGGGAGAGCGGCGATGCCACTCCGAGCATCAGCGCCACGTTGGACGTCGCCCGTGACGCAGGCTTGGACTTCATCATGCTCTCCGAGCACAACACCAACAGCGGGCTGACCCTCTACGGCGGAGTTCAGCGCGACTACCCCGACGTGCTGATCGTTCCCGGTGTCGAATGGACCAGCTACTCCGGCCACGCGAATGCCATCGGTGCTACCGAGTGGGTCGATCACAAGGTGGGAACTCGCGGTGTGACGGTCGAGGACGCCGTTGAAGCCTACCTCGAACAAGGCGCGGTCTTCTCGATCAACCATCCGACCGTGCCTGGAGGCAACCTCTGCATCGGCTGTCCCTGGGAGTTGATCGTCGATCCGGCGAGCATCGGTGGCGTCGAGGCCCAAGGTGGCATCTGGATCGCCATCGACTACTGGGAGCAACTCGTGGCGGAGGGAGCCCATGCTGCGGCGATCGGCGGGAGCGACGATCACCGTGGGGGCTTGGGAACCGGCCCCCTCGACAGCCCCATCGGCTCACCGACCACGATGGTCTACGCCGAGCGCCTCAGCGTGGACGCGATCCTCGCCGGGATTCGCCAGGGCCGGACGGTGATTCGGGTCAATGGAGCGATCGATCCGATGCTCGAGACCGAGCTCGAAGGCGAGCGCGTCGGTGACACCGTGTTCGCGTACAGCTCTACCCTTTCGGTCAGCGTCACCGGTGCGGTCGAGGGCCAGACCCTGCTCGTATTCAAGAACGGGGAGGTCCTCGAAGAGATCGAGATCACCGAAGATCCCTTCAGCCATGACATGGAAGTGCTCGCACCCGAGGTTGGCGCGGATCGGTATCGCCATCAGGTCAACACCGCCAATACGCCGAAGACCATCGGCAGCTACGTCTGGCTCCGCGCATCTGACTCGAAGCCGATGCCGGACGGAGGGGTTCCCGATGGAGGTACGGACCCGTCCGACGGGTCGAGTGGCTGCAGCTGCGCGGTCGTCCCCGCTGCGAGCTACGATACGGCGGTCTTGTTGGTGCTTTTGTCGGCGCTCGCCTGGGTTTCGCGCCGCCGCCGAAGCACGTGACGGAGTCGAGAGCGTTCGTCGCGCTCCCGCTCCTCCAGCATTCGGCGGAGCGCTCCCAATTCGTTCGTGAGCGTTGGTTCCACCCGGAGCTGCAGCGTGTTCACCTGGCGGGTGGCCTTGTGGAGCGCCAGCCCGAGCCGCCGAACCAACTGTTCCTTCGGTAGGGCTCGCAGCACCAACTCCACGAGTCGTTCGAACTCGCTCGAAGTTTGTGCGACGGCCGGTCCCGCCAACGACCCGGCGCTCTGACGCGTCGTGAGGGTGCGTTGGATGGGGGTGTGTGAGACGACCGAGGGCACCGGGATTCCCCAGACCTGGCGGCTCTCGAGCTCGAGCTCGATGTCCCGTTCCGGCCACGCGTACGGTCGAAGCCCAGCCTGGCCGTGGGCTGCGAGCGCGTCGAGTAGGGCTCGATGCGCCTCACGTGCGCGCTCCTCCACCTCGCGCCGAGCATCGAGCGCAGGCCGTGCACTCCGGAACAGTTCGGTGATCAGCGCCTCCCGTTTGCGGTTGAGCAGCTCACGCCCCTTCCGCACGCGGTCGAGCTGAGCGCTCGCACGCACGAGGCCCGAACGAGTCGGGGGAACCGAGCGCGCGGTCACGATTGCTCCTCTGCTCGATCCCGCGGCCGGCCCTTCCAGGTCGCCTCTGAGATTCGTGTGAGCTCGTCGCGAGGAAGCTTCTCGAGCAGTCGCCAGCCGATTCCGATCGTGTCGTCGAGCGAACGGCGCGATCCCCCCTGGTGGATCAACTGAAGCTCGAACGCGTCGACGAATTCGAGCGCAGTCCGATCGGCCGGGGCAAGTCCTTCGCTCCCGACGATCGCCGCCATCAGCTTGGCCTCCCGGCCGCGAGCATAGACCGCGTACAGTTGGTCTGCCCACTCGCGATGCTCGGGCACCGTGTGCTCCTTTCCGATACCGGCGTTCATCAGCCGCGAGAGCGAGGGCAGCACGTCGACCGGCGGATAGACGCCACGTTGGTGCAGCTCGCGGCTCAGGACGATCTGACCTTCGGTGATGTACCCGGTGAGGTCCGGTATCGGGTGCGTGATGTCGTCATCGGGTAGGGTGACCACAGGCACTTGGGTCACCGAACCCGGGGAATCGCGAAGCACACCCGCCCGCTCGAAGAGCGTAGCGAGATCGGTGTACATGTACCCCGGATAGCCACGGCGTCCCGGAATCTCCTCGCGCGCCGCAGCGACCTCTCGCAAAGCCTCGGCGTAATGGGTGATGTCCGCCATCACCACCAGCACGTGAATCCCGTGCGCGAACGCCAGGTGCTCAGCGGTCGTGAGCGCCACCCGCGGCGTGAGCAACCTTTCGATGGTGGGATCACTCGCTTGGTTGAGAAACAACACCGTTCTCTGCATGACCTCGCTCTGCCGGAACCGGGAAACGAACACTTGCGTTTCGCGCTCCGTGATCCCCATGGCGGCGAAGACGACGGCAAAAGGCTCCCCGCGCGCCGGTCGCGCGTTTTCCACGATATCGGCTGCAAGCTCGACACCGGGAAGCCCTGGCCCAGAGAACACGGGCAGCTTCTGACCGCGAACCAGCGTGTTCATCCCGTCGATTGCCGTCACCCCGGTCTCGATGAAATCCGATGGATGCCGACGGCGCACTGGATTGATGGGCGCGCCCCAAATCGGAAGCCGCGCCTCCCCAATCGGCGCGGGCAGGCCGTCCAATGGTGCACCGGTACCGCTCAGCGCACGGCCTAGCATGTCGCGGCCCACGATCGTTCTGGCTGTCTCGCCCGTCAGCGTGATCGTGGCCGTTGCCGGGGCCAGTCCAAGGGTCTCTTCGAACACCTGAATCACCGTGATCTCGTCGCCGACGTCGATCACCTGGCCGCGCCGGTCGAGCTGGTCCTCGCCTTCGATCCGGACCCACTCGCCGAGCTGCGCCCGCCGGGTCGACTCCACGAAGAGAAGCGGCCCGGCGGCCGATGACGCGCCCGCGTACCTCCTCGCCATCGGCAGAGTGAGCGGTTTCATCGGACCTCCATATCGGCGATCACCTGCTCGGCCTGCTCGAACCTCGCATCGAGCTCTTCGGGCGGAGCGGTCTTCACCTCGCCCAGCGCGACGCGCACCTTCGCCAGGTCGAGATTCTCGAACGCGACCCCGCTTTCGAGGGCCGATGTGCCCAATCGAACGAACGACCACAGGAGTCGCGCGAGTTGGTACGTCTTTCGAATGCTCGAGAAGGCATCGTGTGGATGGAAGGCGTTTTGGCCGATCAGGAACTCGCGGGCGATCCGCGCCGCCTCGAGGGTCAGACGATCCTCATCTTCGAGCGCATCGACTCCGACCAGACCTGCGATCTCGCGAAGCTCGCGATCCCTCTGCAGTAGGCGAATCGTCTCGGTTCGGAGCTCGGACCAATCGGCCCCACCTTCCTTCGAAAACCAAGGTGCCGAGTCTTCGGCGTAAAGGCTGTAACTGGTGTCCCAATCGACGGCGGGAAACTGTCGCTGGTGGGCCAGCCGTGCATCGAGCGCCCAGAGGGCACCGACGACGCGCAAAGATGCCTGCGTCACGGGCTCGGCAAAGTCCCCGCCTGGCGGGGAGACGGCGGTGATGAAGGTCACGGCGCCCGTCCGAGCCGGGGTGCCCTGGGTCTCCACCCGGCCGGCGCGTTCGTACAGTCGGCTCATGCGGTTTCCTAAGTAGGTCGGATAGCCTTCTTCGCCCGGCATCTCTTGGAGCCGCGCGCCGATCTCGCGCAGCGCCTCTGCCCAGCGCGAAAGCGAGTCGGCCAGGATCGCAACGTGATATCCCATGTCGCGGTAGTACTCGGCAATCGTCATGCCCAAGTAGACCGACGCATCACGCGCGGCGACCGGCATGTTGGAGGTGTTCACGATCAAGATCGTACGATCCATGATCGGCTGCCCAGAGTCGGGGTCGGTGAGGCGTCCGAAGTCGTGGAGCACCTCGGCCATTTCGTTGCCGCGTTCGCCGCAGCCGATGTAGACCATCACGTCGGCCTTCGCGTACTTCGCGAGCGACTGTTCGATCACGGTCTTGCCCGTTCCAAAGCCGCCCGGAACGGCGACGGCTCCGCCCTCGACGACCGGGAACAACAGATCGAAGACACGCTGCCCCGTGATGAACGGCCGATCGCCGGGGAGACGGCGTTTCATCGGGCGACGCTCTCGAATCGACCACGGGTGCGAGAGCGAGAGGGTGGAGCCGTCCTCGAGGCTGGCGACCGGTTGGCTGACGTTGAAGGCACCCGACTGGATCTCGACGATCCGGCCGCCCCGACCGGGCGGCACCAGCACACGATGCACGATCCCAGGGCGCTCTTCGACGGTTCCGATGACGTCGCCGGCAACGACGTTCGCTCCCGGTGCGGCCGTCGCCTCGAACGACCACTCCGCCTCCGGATCCAGGGTCGGGAGCATGGCGCCTGGATCGATGAAGTCGCCGGTGCGCGCTGCCAAGCCCTCCAAGGGCCGGCCCACGCCGTCGAGAATCGACCCCAGGAGCCCCGGTCCAAGTCGCGTGGTCAGAGATCCACCGGTTCGGACCACTCGCTCACCGAGAGCGAGCCCGGTCGTCTCTTCGAAGACCTGAATGGTCGCCACCTCGCCTCGAAGCCGGATCACCTCGCCGAGCAGGCGTCGCTCGCCGACTTCCACCAGCTCGTAGAGCGCCGCCCCTCCGAGAGGCATGGCTTCGGCGATGGCGCCCGCGACTCGAATCAGACGCGCTTCACTCATTGAAGCCTCACTCGATAGCCGATCGCGCGTCGGAGAATGTCGACGATGTACTCGTGCGCCGTCGACTCCGCGCCCCAGTTCGGCCCTGGCACAGGAATGACCACCGGGCTCGGGGATCGGCTCAGGCTCTTTCGAAGCTCGTCGGGCAGCTCTTCGTAGAGGCGCTGATCCACGATGATGACGGTCGCGGTGGCCTCCAGGCGTGCCAGGTGCCGCTCGGCATCCTTGGCGTCGAGCGCTTCGATCACGGGAACGCCTGCGAGCGCGTATCCCGAGCTCGATCCCGGGGTGGTGATCACGATGAGCTTAGCTGCCGTCACGTTCCCACCATCTCCGATTCGACCAACGCGGCCGGCGCTTCGAGCGCCTTGCCCCAAATGATTCTCCGTAGATTGAGCAGCTCGACACGAAGCTCGAGAAAGAACAGAATGAGCGGCGCGGGGCCCTCGGGACGAGTCCGCGCAGCTCGCCTTTGCTCTTGGAGCTGTGCGCCGAGAATCGCGCCTTCCAAGGACGAGAGCGGGCGCCCCTCGACGGAGAGCGCGGCGCCGATCGAAGTCCCTTGGAACGCCTTGCCGGCCACACGTTGCACGTCTTGGATGCTGTCTTGGCCAAGAAGCTCGTCGAAGAGCTCCCGGTCGATCGTCTGCCCCCCATCGATGAACGTGAGGTCCGCGAGCTCTGGCGCCCGCTCCGGGAAATGAAGCAGTACGGTCCAGAGGTTCATCAGGTCGATCGTCTGCGCGACGTATGAGGCGAGTGCCTTGCCCCCTCGGCCTGCGCGTGAGCGGGCGCGCTCCGCGAACGCCCTCTGCAGTGCAGCCTCGACTTCGAGGAGCGACGGGCGCGCACCGCCGAGGGCTTTGGTCAGAGAGGGTGCGAGGGGATGACCCCAGAGCAGCAGCATTCGGACCACATCTTCCATCGTGGGTTGGGCCGCCAGTGTCCGCAGGGCCCGTTCGAGAAGGTTGGTCGTGGGCAGCAACCCGCTCATCTTCGATTCGCTCGAGGCCGCCTGTTCCGCGCCGCGAAGAAGCGCCTGGATGGCACGCCGCTCTTCGTCTTCGAGCAACACGGACAGCACCGGTTGCCGCGCGTCGCGACACCAGCGAACCAGGATCGCAAGCAGACCCGCGGCACGGGCCCGGACCTCGGCCTCTAGCGCAGCGGGAGTCATGAGCCCCTCCGCGCTGACGAGGCCGAGGGATCGCATCTCACGTTGGAGCGCGAATATGGTCTTCGTGCGTGCCATGCGTCCGAGCGCATCGGGCGACAGCAACCGCGTTCCGAGCCCACGTGCGCGGGTATTGAGGTCCCCGAGGTACAGGGTCATTGCGATCGCTCCTCGACTCTCGTCAGGATCTCGATCGCGAGGGCCGGGCTCGAGCGCTCGAGGCGACTCTCGAGGGTTCCATCCACCTCGACCTGACCACCACTGCCGAGAACGAGGAAGCCGTGACCGTCGGTTTCGAGCGGCTCGATCCGCGCTCGGCCGTGTCCGAGCAGCCCTGTTTCGATGAGGTCCGACAAGCCCTCGGAGCATCGAACGACGGCTTCTTGGTCGCCGACGAACTCGAGGGCTTTGGTCACGTCCTCGAGCAGGGCGTCGCGATAGCTCGGCATGTTGCAGGCGTCGCCGAGCAGAGCCCGAGCGCGCTCGAAGACGCGTGCAAGCAGGCGCTCCCGCGCCACCAACACCGCACGGAGAGCTTCGTGCCGCGCTGCTGCGATGCTGGATCGCGACTCTTCCCGATGGGCGTTCTCGCTGGTTCGCACCGCCCGGTTTCGACGAGCCTCGACCTCTGCATCCGCGTCCGCTAGGACGCGAATCGCCTCTGCGCGTGCAGACCGAAGGATTGCCTCGGCGGATGCTTCCGCCCGTCTGCGAAGCTCCGAGCTCAGGTCGGCTTCGGTCATCGCTCCGTCAGGCGCCGCCTTGCATGAGGATGAGCACCGACACGACGAATCCGAGAATTGCCACCGTCTCGGGGATCGCGATCAGCAGCACCACCGTGACCGACATCTCGGGCTTCTCGGCCAACGTGGCCGCGGCCGCGGGGCCGATCCGAGACTGGGCCCAGCCCGTAGCCAGGGCCGGGATGGCGACGGCGAGCGCCGAGCTCATATACAACGCAACGGTTTCCATGTTCATCCGCTCCTCTCTAATTGACTGTCCTCCCGGGCGGACCAGTGACGAAACGGCTCGTAGCGCGAGCCTCCCGGGCTGAAAAATTTTCCAAAGAACTCCACGTAGTGGAGTCGAAGCATGTGAATGGTCGGACTGAAGACACCGAGCACGAAGTTGACCAGATGAAAGAGAAGGGCGCAGATCACGCCTACGACGACACTACCGAAGGCTCCAGTCATTCGGTTGGCGACGATCGCCATCATCACTGACGCCGTACCGACCGCCATGATACGGGCATAGGAAAGGATGTTGCCGAGCGTCGACACGAGCTCGACGGGCGCCAGCACGCCTTCTGCGATCACCAAAATCGGAAGCGCGGCCAAGGTCGTGATCACGAGGGGGGTGAAGAACTTTTCGGGTAGCATTCCGAACGCAGCGAGGAGCGCAAAGACGATCAGAATCACCATCAGTCCGGCCATGCCGCGGCCGATCGCGTGCCGCTTGTTGCGGCGAAACATCTTCACGGCACCCACGAAGAGGCCGAGCACGATGTGAACGACCCCAAGAGTGACGGCCAGACCGAGAAACGGAAAGAACGCTTCTTCGCGGTTCAAGATGATCGGGTGAAGACCGATCCGGTGACCGAGGTCGCCGAAGAGCTCTCCGTAGAGGAAGCCGAACAGGATCGTGAAAAGAGCACAGCCGAGACCGATCTCCGAGATCGAACGGAGCGTCGTGTGTGGCTGTGAGCGGAGACGCAGTGTCAACGAAAGGAGGGCAAGTATCGAGCCATAGCCGATGTCTCCAAGCACCACTCCGAAGAACATCGGAAAGAAGATGGCGACGAAGGGCGTCGGGTCGACCGTCCCATACTTTGGCAGCGGCATCATCTTCGTGATCGCCTCGAAGGGACGGAAGAGCCTCGGATTCTTCAGGACGACTGGCGTAGTGTCGCCCGACCATTCCTCCGAAGAGATTACTTCGACCTCGACCGCACCCCCGAACGATCCTTGCAGCCGTTGCTCGAGGTCTGGCTCGGCAACGCTTGGAATCCAACCTTCGAGCACGAAGGCCCGAGGCGTGACAGCCGCCTTTTCCATCGCCTCGATCGTCGCGAGGTGGTCCTCGACGTAGGCTTGGATTCGCACCAAGTTGCGGCCTTGTTCGAGGGCTACTCGATGGCGCTCCGCTGCAATCGCCTCGATGTCGCCGGGCAGCGCTTCGAGCCTGGCCTGCATGCCGTGCACGGCGGCCCCGACACTTTCGCCCTCGAACTGTTCGGGCAAGGAAAGGGCCTGAACGCCGGCCTCGCTCAGCAGTGTCTCGGCTCGCGCGCCCTCCGCCGCCGGAACGGCAAGCAACATCGCGGTCTCACCGGACTCCGAAGGCTGGCTGATCAGTTCGAAGCCGTCGCCGAGGACCTCCCGCAAGGCGATTCGTACCCTCCGGACTTCTTGCTCGCCGCCCTCCCGGAGCACTAGGTAGAACACGCGCACCGTGTCCAGGTCGAGCCCGGACTCGCTGATCTTTCGAAACGTCGAGAAGAACGGTTTGAACTTCAAGATCATCGCGCGCTCTTCCTCGAGCCCCTGGTGTTGCTCCTCGATGGACTCGAGGCGTCGCCGGGTCCTTCCAGCGATCAGTGCAGCCCTCGGAAGGGTGAGGGCGTCGGCCGTCGGGCCCCGGTCCGGCGGCGCCTCGCCCAATAGGGCAAGCGCCGCCTGCACGTCCTTGGCGACGGTCTTGACGGCGCGCACGTGTCGGGTCTGTTCGGCGCTGAGGCCGAGGGGATGCAACGAGTCCGAATCCGTGGGCTCGATCAGGTGCACCAGCCCCAGGTCCTGGACCCTTCCGAGGACCGACTGGAGCTGTTCGATCGGACCGAGCACACGAACGCGTGACATTTCGAGGATCACGAGGCCCCCCGCGGATCCGCCCCGACCAGGCGTCGGATCACGTAGTCGGCGAGCTCTGCGACGTCTTCGTCCCCGAGTCGGTCGAGGATCTGAACCTGGTGCGCCGCCTTCTGCTCGATCTCGGTGATCACGCCTTCCTTCTCGGCCTCCAACCGTGCGCGAAGGCGGGCGTTCGCCCCGTCGAGCTCCAACTCGAACTGCTGAAGGCGCTCTGCGGCTTCGAGGCGTGCCGCCTCGAGCAGGCGAGCGGCTT
>CBDUCC010000006.1:0-29664 GCA_965365555.1 uncultured Myxococcales bacterium
GGTATCCTGAACGCGGAGATCGACCTCGCCATGCCCGCCGAGATGTCCGAGTCAGAAGGCAACGTGGAGCTCACGATTGAGGGACTCAACCTCGGCGATGGCAAGACGAAGATCGATATACCCGGCTGGGGCGGCCTCACGCTCGACCGCGCGGATGCCGGGAACCTAGAGCTCACCATCCTAATCGAAGCAGGAACGGCAACGATCGAACGAGCCAAGTCGCATGGCAAGGACCTGAAACTGGACGCCCTCGGACGGCTGAACCTCTTGCGCCCGATGAAGCGCTCGGAGCTCAAATTGATGGCACGAGTGAAAGTCGAAGAAGCCTACCAGGAGCGGAGCCCCAAAATCGCGACGATGTTCGAGCTGGCGTCATCGGGCCTGAAGTCGGCGATGACCTCCGATGGGGCCATTCAGTACTCGTTCGCAGGGCCCATCGGCGGCCGACTGCGCCCACGACCGGCGGGCCGCGATAGTTTCGAGGCACCAAAGTAGACCCCGGCACTGGACGAAGCGCCATACCGTGCTTTAGAGATCCCCGGGGCTAGAGCACAGCCATGAGCGAAGAGGACGCAGACCTGCCAGACGACATCGAAGAACCCCAAGTCGAGGCTCTGAGCGACGATTCGAGCGTGCAGCGTGACTCCAGTGATGCTCTTGCTCCCTCGCCGTCGGCCCTATCGCGGCGCGATCCTCTCGCGGTCTACATGAGAGACGTGCAGCGCTATCCCCTGCTCTCGAAGGAGGAGGAGCACGACCTCGCGGTGCGCTTCTTCGAGGAGGACGACGTCGAGGCGGCGAAACGGTTGGTGACGTCGAACCTGCGCCTCGTCGTGACGATCGCGTACGACTACCGCCAAGCCTACAAGAACATCCTGGACCTCGTGCAAGAGGGCAACATTGGCCTGATGCAAGCGGTGAAGAAGTACGACCCCTACAAGGGCGTGAAGCTGTCGAGCTACGCGGCCTGGTGGATTCGAGCGTACATCCTCCGCTACATCTTGAACAATCACCGACTCGTCAAGGTTGGGACGACTCAGGCGCAGAGAAAGCTGTTCTTCAACCTTCAAAAAGAGAAGGGTCGACTGTCGGCGATGGGCATCGAGCCCACCGCAGAGCTCATCGCAGAGCGGCTGAACGTGCCGGAGCGCGACGTCGTCTCGATGGACATGCGTCTTGCGGCGGGTGACGCCTCGCTCGATTCTCCTGTCGGAACCGCCGAAGGTCGTTCTGTGGCCCGTGTAGAGCTACTTCCCTCGGAAGACCGGCGAATCGACGATACTCTCGCGGAAGCCGAGGTTGGTGACCAATTCACCGAGAAGATTCATGCGTTCGGCGAAACCCTCGAAGGAAAAGAGAAGAAGATCTTCGATGATCGTCTGATCTCCGACGAACCCAAGACCCTCCAGGTGCTCGGCGACGAGTTCGGCGTGAGCCGAGAACGCGTCCGCCAGATCGAGAAGCGCCTGCTCCAGAAGATGAAAGACTTCTTGCGCAAAGAGCTGGGGGACACCGTCGTCGAAGTCTACGAGTCCGACTGACACTCGCTTCGCGCGATGGTCCTGATGTGGTAACGGCAGAGGATGCCTGGCCGGTTGTCGATCGTCGCCACTCCGATTGGATGTCTCGAGGACATCACCCTCAGAGCCCTTCGGGTGCTGAAGGAGGCTGACCTCATTCTCGCCGAGGACACTCGACACACGAGAAGGCTCTGCACTAAGCATGGGATAGACACGCCGCTTCGCTCGTTTCATGCGCACAGCAGCGACGAGAAGCTCGAACGTCTAGTGGCTGGCCTGATCGAAGGAGCGCACTACGCGCTGGTCAGCGACGCGGGAACCCCACTGGTCAGCGACCCGGGCGAATACCTCGTCACGCGGGCTGCCGAAGCAGGTGTCGCGGTGGAGCCCGTACCGGGTCCGAGCGCAGTACTTGCAGCTCTTTGCGTGGCAGGGCTGCCGGCACGTCGCTTCGCCTTCGAAGGCTTTCTCGCGAGAGGTGGGAAAGAACGTCGCGAGACCATCGAGCGAATCGCAGCGTCGGACGCGACAACGCTGCTGTTCGAGTCACCGCACAGGATCCATGCGACACTGCGTGAGCTCGAGGAACGATTGGGCAGCGTGAGGCGAATCGCACTGTGCCGAGAGCTCACCAAGCTGCACGAGCAGGTCCTCCGCGGGACGATCCCCGAGGTTCGGAGCGCTCTGGCCGACTTGCCGAAGGGAGAGATCACAATCGTCATCGAGGCACAGGACCAGGAGATGGCGAGTCGCGAAGTCGACCTCGATGCCCTCATCGAGGAGTGGAAGCAGGAAGGTCTCACGAGGAAGGCGATGGTCAAGCGCCTCCAAGACGAGCACGGCTGGAAGCGAAACGAGGCCTATCAGGCGGTCCACGAAACAGCGGACGATCATGGGTCGGACTAGGACGCCGAGGTCGGGAGCGTCACGCACACTCGAAGGCTTCCTGCCGTCCCCGCCTCGGTCCATATGCGGCCGCCCTGCGTCTCGATGACACTTCTCGCAACGGCTACTTCGAGGCCTAACGCATCCGAGCGCGAGAGAGGTTTCTCGAGCTTCTCGACGATCGCGAGAGTGTCTGCGGTCGCATCTTGAAGGTTCGCCATCAAGTCGAACTGGACAAACCCTTTGCCCGATTGGTCGCGCCGGGGTGGAGCGACACGGACGGAAACATCCGTCTCGGAGGAGCGAATGACTAGAACCGTGAGACTCACGAGCGCCTGCACGGTCCGGTGGCGGTCCACGAACACCCGAGGCAATCCTTCCGAGGCGCCCCCGATGATCGAGGTGCCCTCTGCGCGTGAACGGGCGAACCCCATGGCCTCGGAAACGAGCTCGTGAGGGGCGACCCACTGTTGTTGGAGGCGCATCGTGCCAGCTTCGAGCTTGGCTTGATCGACGATCGTGGAGACGAGTCGGAGCAACCGCTCGGCGCTGGCCCGAATCGTTCGGACACTTCGCTCTTGTTCGGGATTGAGCGGCCCTTCGACGCCGCCGAGCAGCATGTCGGAGAACCCAGTCACCGAGTTGAGCGGGTTTCGAAGCTCATGGCCTAGCGCACCGAGGAAGCGCGCTCGCTGGTGCTCCGGCTGCTCCGGATCCGCGACGTAGGTGTCGATGTCCTCGTATGCGGCAACGGCTGTGCGAGGCTCGCGATCCCGGAGGCTTGCCTCGAATTCGGGCTTGAACGCGCGGACCATAGACGCAAGCGTCGCAAGCAGGCCCATCCCAAGCAGGAAGAAGCAGCCGGGCCAGCGATGAGCCGGTGCAAGGACGAGCCAAAGCACCGCGAAGTAGACTGTCGCCGATACTGAGATCCACTTCGTTCTCATGCGCTCTCCGAGTTGGGAAGCCGAATCCGGAAACGCACTGGCGCACTGCCATGGTACAGCGAGCCACCGTGACGACCAATCAGGTCCGAGGTAACCGCGACAGGCCACTGCCGGATCGTCATTGCATCTTCTGCCGCGAGCACCTCGGCCGTCGTGGGGAGCGCATCGAGCGACTGTCTCTCCGCAGGCTCAGCGGTCAGCTCGATCGCCAAGTGGTCCTCCGACGGTCGCAATGCGATCCGAATGCTTGCGTCGCGGTGGCTCGTCGCCAGAAAGTCGGCGAGTACCAAGACCGAACGGCGCAAGCGTCCCTCGTCCGCCGCGGCGAAAAAGGCCCCTTCGGGAAGAATACAGTCAGGCAGGCGTTTGTTCGACCACAACTGGCCTGCTTCTCGCGCCGCGCGTCCAACGAGCTCGCCGATGTCGACTCGATCGAGGTCGAGGCGAAGCTCACCTTCCGCCAGTTGCGAGATGTCGAGGGCGCTGTCGAGAAGGATACGAAGTCGTATCCCGGAGGCACGAATGATCTCGAGGTCTTCTCGCTGAGAGGCGTTGACCTCACCGTCGATTCCGCTCAGCAAGACATCGGCAAACCCGAGCACCGCGTTGAGCGGCGTCCGAAACTCGTGCCGAAGCGCCCGAAGGTAGTCGACATCATCGGGGCCCGTACCGAACGGCGCTTCACTGGGCCTCTGCGAAGTGGATGAGGCGGCGCTCTGCGAGCCGTTCCGCTCCGCAGGGCGCACGGACAAGTCTTCTCTCCGGGAACGGGGCGGAGCGTTCGACGCCCTCTCCGAGGCGAACAGGGCGACCATGGTGGCGACGGAGAAGGCGAGCCATGAGCCGACCCCTTGCATGCCGGCCACGAAGAACAGGCCCAGTCCCGTCAGGAGCGCGAGCGCCCAAACGACTGGACGAGCTCCCCGAGTGCCCGGGCCGTGTCTCGGATTCACTTCCATGTCCCCCCGCGCCATGACGTCAGCGTCCGATCTCGACCTCCGGAACACGTGGCGACCCTTCGTCTCGCAGGCGCAACGCCAAGTCGATGCGGGCCGCCGCGTTGATCAGCCCTAGGTGACTGAACGCCTGCGGGAAGTTTCCGAGTAACGCCTTCGAGCCGGGCTCGATCTCTTCGGAGAGCAAGCCGAGATGATTCGACGCCTCAGCGTGCGCAACGAACACCTGTTGCGCTTCGTCGATGCGACCTGCCATCGCCAAAACTTCGGCGAGCCAGAACCCGCAAAGAACGAAGGCCCCCTCCTCGCCGCCCACCCCATCGTCGCTGCGATACCGGTAGACGTGGTGACCCGCACCGAGCTCAGCGCGGATCCACTCGACCGTTCGTAGGACCCGCGGATCACTGGGAGGCAAAAACCCGTGAATCGGAAGCAGCAACAGGGAAGCATCCGGATGCTCGTGGTCATAGGCTGCGACGAATCGATGGCCCGACTTGTCGAGGCCTCGCACGCAGAGCTCCGAGTGCAGATCGTCGGCCGTGGCCTGCCATCGGGTCTGCAAAGACCTGTCTCCGAACAGGGGTGCGAGCTCCGCTCCTCGGCGAAGCGCGAGCCAACTCATGAGCTTCGAATGAACATTGTGACGCTTCCCTGCGCGCGGCTCCCAGATCCCATGATCGGGCTCGGCCCATGTCGCCGCAACGTTGTCGACCACCTCGCGCAGCCGCCGCCAGCCTCGGGCGGTCAGGGAGCCGCCACCACGCTCGTAGACGTAGGCAGCGTCCATCAGGGCACCCGCGGTGTCGAGTTGAACCTGATCGCGGGCTCCGTTCCCAACTCGAACGGGCTGACAGCCACGGTAGCCGGACAGATGGTCGAGTGTTCGCTCGTCGGGCACTCGACTGCCGTCGACAGCGTACATGATCTGAAGCTTGCGGTCCCGCTCTAGGGTGTCCCGAACGAAGTGAAAAAATTCGCGGGCCTCGGTGGTGCAACCGAGAAGATTTGCCGCGCGGACGGCCATTGCCGTATCGCGAGTCCAGGTGTATCGGTAGTCCCAGTTGCGATGACCGCCGAGCCACTCGGGAATCGAGGTCGTGGGCGCGGCTACCATCGCGCCGGTCGGTGCGTACATGAGCAGCTTCAATAGCAATCCGGAGCGGATCACGTGATGCCGCCAAGGACCGTCGTATCGGAGGCTCCTCGCCCAGTCACGCCAACGAAGCCGCGTGTTGCGAAGCGCATCGAACGGACGGTATGCAAGCACCGACTCTGACTCCGAGGTGTTCCAACTGATTACGACCCATGCGCGTTCGCCCGCTTTGAGGGTGAACCTAGCCTCGACGCCGCCCCCAGGGGCAGGCTCCCAGCGCCCCGCGCCGCCAAGCACAGCCATCAGGCGTTCCCCGGCGGCGCCCTTCGCGAGCGCAGACCGTCCGCTCACCTCGAAGCTCGTCTCCGTACTTGCGTAGCCGAAGCGCGGGTCGAAGAGGACGCGAATCTCGACTTCGCCCTCCACGCACTGAACCCGACGGTGGACCTCGTGCATCGCAGAACGGGGATCGTCCGTCCAGGGCATGTAGTCGGTGAGGCGAAGCACGCCGCGACCTTCTGCGCGAAACAAGGTTTCCAAGACGTTGGTGCCCGGGTCATACCTCTGCAGGGTCTTGAACGGAAACTGCACCGGCCGAACCGAGGTGGAGCCACCGCGCTCGTCGTCCAGGATCGCGCCGAACACGCTCGGGCTGTCGAAACGAGGAAGGCAGAGCCAATCGATGGTGCCGTCCGCACGGACGAGCGCCGCGGAAAAACCGTCTCCGATCAATCCATGGTCAGCAATGGTGAGACGGTCCGCCGAGGCCTCATCGGTGAATACGAACGGGCGGCCGAGCCTCTTCGCTGCGCTGTAGAGGTCCATCGAGCAATGAGAATAGCAGATCGTGCGCGAAGCAAGGCACATGCTACAGCCAGCCGGTGCCGCGCCAAAAGACGCAATGGATCCTGCCGCTCATCCTGATGGCCCTCACATTTTTGTCGACCTTCTACGTCGGCGCCGGGCAGGTTCTCGGGCGGCCGCCCGAGTCCGTCGCCGATCTCGCGGCGGGCTGGGTATTCTCCATTCCGCTGATGGGGATCCTCATGGCGCACGAGTTCGGGCATTTCTTCGCAGGCGTTCGACATCGCATCGACATCTCGCCGCCCTACTTCATTCCGGTCCCGTTCTTCCTTCTAGGTACTCTCGGCGCGGTCATCCAGATGCGTGAGCGCATTCGCTCTCGCAATGCACTGCTCGACATCGGTGCTGCGGGCCCGCTCTGTGGAATGATCGTCGCAGTCCCCGTCGTGATCTACGGCATCGCTACCTCACCGGTCGAGGCTCTACCCGACGGCGAATACTTCGTCGAAGGACGGTCGCTCCTTTATTCCGGAGTGCTCTATGCACTGAAGGGTCCGATTCCGGAGGGCTACGATGTCATGCTGACTCCGACGGCCCTTGCCGGCTGGGCGGGGCTGCTCGTCACGATGATCAACCTCCTGCCGTTCGGGCAGCTCGACGGAGGGCATATCGCCTACGCCTTGCTCGGAACCCGCCAGGACCGAGTGTCGAAGCGAGTCATCCGACTTCTTCCTGTGGTGGCCGCGGTCGTGGGGCTCGCCTATGCGGCCCCGGCATACCTCGAGGGTATCCGCGGTGACGGGCTCTGGACCGAAGCGGCAGCCGGGATGCACTGGTTGGTCTGGGCCGGGGTCCTATGGCTGATGACTCGCGCCACCGGATCCGACCACCCCCCGACCGAGCCGGGCCTGCTTTCTCCGCGGCGGAGGCTCGTAGGCTGGTTCACGCTGTCCCTCTTCCTCCTCCTCTTCATGCCGGCCTGGATCCGCATCCAGTCGTAAATTTCACCTAAAGGGGGGATTTCCGTAGGTTCGGGCCATGCGCTTCAACCGCGGGCTCGGGCTGCTCGTTCTTCTTTTCCTCGCCATCCTGGGCCATGCGGAATCCGCCCGGGCCTGGACGCGCACCGTGGTGCAAAGCGCCCGGGCAACCGTGGAGATCGAACCCGAGGCCACGGTGTACGTGCTGCTCCGACTCGACGTGGAGGTGCACGCCGGTTGGCTGCACGAGATCGAGTTGGTGGACCTGGGTCCCGATGTCGAGCTCGACCGCTACCGGCCGCCCTATTTTCGATCGGAGGACGGGGAGGTGTTTCGACCGGAGGCCGAGCTCCACGAGGACGGACGGATTCGACTCTCCTTTGCACGCCGCGAAGCGCCCCGTCGCGGCGAGTACAAGGTCTACATTCGCTACCGCTCTCGCGCCGAGCTTAGCCCCGTGGAGGTCGATGCGAAGCGACGGGCTCGGTTGGTCTGGTCGGTGCCGGCTTGGGAGACGGGGCTCCACGACGTCTCGGTCGAGTTTCGGGCCCCCAAAGGAACCCGAGTTCCGGCGGAGGAGATGATGAAGACGGGGCCGGGCGTCGGTGTACAGGTCAGCTCCGGACCTCGACGTACCCTCGTGCGATGGCGTCGCATTCATCTGCCTCGCTTGACCGCGTGGCCGCTCGCCCTCGACCTGCCCGAAGGCTGGGTCGCCCTGCCCGATTCCGAGCCCGCAGCGCCAGCGCCCGATGGGTTTCGCCCTCTTCCTGTTGAGGACAACCGACCGATGGCTTGGTTGGCTCTCGCGATCGCGGTGCTCGCGCTACTCAAGCGCCGCGGCATCGAGAAGCGTTTCGGTCGGAGGAGACTCTGGATTCGAGCGCCATGGACGGCGGTGTTCGTAGCGGTGATCTTGCTCATCACCGCCGCGCAGCTCACAGCCCCCACTGCGATCGCCTGGGGACTTCCGCTGCTCCTGCTGGCCATGCATCGACGGAGTCGGGAGCCGGCCTATCCCGAGGGACGAGCCTGGGCGGGTGTCGCACTCGACCCCGCTAGCGCGGAGCTCGAGCTCCGCCCGCTCGATGGGACGACCGCGATCGGCGCAACGCTGCTCTTAGCCATCTTCGTGGTGTTTTTCCTGGTAGGCGAGCCGAGCGGCGCACTCCTGGTGCTGCCCGTCTTCTTCACGGGCACGCGGCTTCACCTAGGCCCGAACAGACCTGAGGCGCGCCGGATTCTCGCGTCCTTCACAGCCTCGCTTCGAGTTCCCGACGAAGCGCCGCCTATGGCTTTCGAGTGGCAGCGCGCAGACGACGGCGCTCACCGACTTCGGATCGAGCTCGAGCAGGCGCGGACGGGTCTGGTCGATCTTTGCTTCTCTGCGACCTCGGCCTCACTCGGTTTGCTTCGACCTCGAGGAGTTCACCTCGTCGTCCGGACACGAGCGCAGTCGGACGCGGACGATCTGATGCGAAGACGCCAGCCCGATATCGAAGCGGTCCGTTCGATGGACGGAACGGTCGTGCGGGTCGTGGCATGGGACGCAGAAGCCGTCGAGCTCTTGAGAGCCCTGGCACAGCGCGCACCGAAACCGGTCAAAGCCTCGCGGGGGACCTGGCTGCTTCGAGAGATCACCGCTCCGGGACGCCGGGCCGCGTAGCCGGCTAGCGTCCGAGCCGAGAGGCGAGCGGTGCGAGCACTCGATCGACCTGCTTCAGCTCGCGTACGACGTCTTCATCGTCGAACTCGATCTCGTTGATGAGAGCCTCATGGACGGCGTCGTACAGCCAAGTGGCTGATTCGGGGTCTTCGACACATGCCGCTGCGTGGTGTCCCTGATGGTTCACGCTAGCGAACTTGTCGACCACTCCCTGCAGCACGGCGACGCGATCACCCAGGTACGCATTCATCGCTTCGAGCTCGTCGGCGAGAGGTTCGAGCATCTCGGGCGCCTGCTCGACGTGCTTCTCGAACGCCTCGGGAGAGCGCTCTCGAACGCCGGCGAGCATGAGTCGAATAACAAGCGCGTCGCCGAGGTACCGAAGCACTCCGCGAACGCCGGGAATCGCGACGCTCGACGAGATCACGTGCATCAGGCTTCCGGCGGCCGCTATGCGACTCGGGTCGTCGATATCCGGATCCTCCACGATCCGAAGCACCGACTTCAGGTCCTGAGCGAACCGGGTCAGAGCGGGGGTCATGAGATCGACGAAGCGCTCGCGCGACATATCACCTCGGAACCAGAGACCGGCCCCGAGGGCATGTTACCTCAACTCCGGTCGGTCCTGCGTCGGTTTCGATGATCTTGAACTCGACTCGGCGATTTTTCTCCCAGGCGGACGCGTTGTGCTTGGGATCGACCGGACAGCGTTCCCCGTAGCCAGCGGATCGGAGGCGGTCTTTGATGACCCCACGTTCGATGAGCGAATTCATGACAGAGGCCGCTCGCGCACGGGTGAGCTTGAGATTGTACCCGTCGTTTCCACGCTCATCGGCGTGACCCTGAATCTCCACGAGGGGGATCTGTGGACTGGAATTGAGAGTGGCGGCTACGGCGTCGAGCAGTGGGAAGCTTCTCGACTGGATGATCGCGCTATCGGTCTCGAAGTAGACCTTCTCGAGGATGGTGATCTGAGTGTCCTCGAGAATCACCAGACCCTTGTCAGGACAGCCGTCCTCGTCCTCGTTGCCATTGTAGGTTTCCGGATCATTCGGGCAGGCGTCGTCCTGGTCGAGGATTCGGTCGGCATCGTTGTCGAGGTCCGGACAGCCGTCCTCGTCCTCGAAGCCGTCGAAGTCCTCCGGATTGTTCGGACAGAGGTCGTTCACATCGAGAATGCCGTCCCCATCGTTGTCCGGGTCCGGACAGCCGTCCTCGTCCTCGAAGCCGTCGAAGTCTTCGGGGTCGTCCGGGCAGGCGTCAAGCTCGTCCGGAATGCCGTCCCCATCACGGTCGCCTTCGCGCCCTTCGGGGCAGCCGTCCTCGTCCATGTCGCCGTCGTAGTCTTCTTGGACTAGCGGGCAAACATCGTTGACGTCGAGTATTCCATCTCCGTCGTTGTCCAGATCCGGGCAGCCGTCGCTATCTTCGAAGCCGTCTTTGTCTTCGGCATCGTCCGGACAGCCGTCGTCGTCATCCGCGATGCCGTCGTTGTCACGATCCCCGACCGACGGCTCGTAGATGAAACCCAGGACGGCGCGTGCGTCTGCGGCCTGAAAACCGGTCTTCGGAATGCCTGCGCCACCCGCTGCGTAAAGGTAGCTCTTGTTCGTGACGAAGTACTTGAAGCCGAGGAGCGCCTCCATCGAGAGCGTGCCTTTGGTCCGGATTTCCTTGGCGATCTGGGTGCCGTAGAGCTCGAGCACGATGTCGAATGAGCGAGCCACCCGGAATGCGGAGCCAAAGCCGAAGGTGATCAAGTCGTCGTACGTGAAGCGACGGCCGGCATCCGGATCGTCGATTGGATCGATGGCAGTGGTGCCACTCGGACTCGAAGAACCGTCCCAGATGAACGAAGCTCCTTGCTTCGAATTCCATCGGTAACCACCTTCGAGTGCGAGCCTGATCTTCTCGATCGGCTGGAACTCGAGGACGAGGGACGGCCAGAGCGAGAACCCCGGCTCGCCAGCGAACTGCGTAGTCTTCGCGGTCGGGAAGCCGGCTCTCAATGTGACGGCAATCCCCATCGGGAATTCGCCGAGGTTGAGCAGGCGGGCTTTGGCGTGGATGGTGAGATCTCCCACGCCCTGGGACCGAAGCCCGGCAGCCTCCAGGTTGTAGAGGCACGAGGTCGAGCCGGCGAGGCAACTGCCGCCGCGATCCGGCGTCTGGACCTCGTACCCTCGGAAGAACGTGATCGGAAGCGAGATGCCGAGGACCAATCGATCGAGGATCCCGAAGTTGAACATGAAGGTGCCGGTGAAGGCCTGGCGCGCGATCCGGTTCTGGGTCACTCGCTGGTCGGCGGACTGATTCGCGTCGTTGACGAAGCCGTTGTACCGGAGAATGCCGAACCCAGCGTCGAGGACGAGGCCGAAGCTGAACTCCTTGTGAGGCATGACCTCGCTGCCGTTGACGGCAAAGTACCCGCGGCTATCGACCGCGGGGCGAAAGAGGTGGAGGTCCATTCCCCCGCCCTGCAGGGTCGCCTCTTGTGCGGAAACGGCGGAACTCAGCCCCGTCAGCAGGAGTGCAATTACCCATGCCCCCGTCTGGGACGACGCCCTCTTGGTCTGTGTTCCCCCAAACACCCTCGATCAGTGTGTCATGGCGGAGGACCATTAATCAACGATTCTGAGACCCTAACGACTCTTCGCCTTGCGGAGCAGTCGCCGCGCCTCTTGTCGTTGCCGGGACGTGATCCCCTTCACCTCGAGGGCAAGACCCGCCTCGGACGCCGCGCGTTCCGGCTCTCCCTCGTCGAGTGCTCGCTCGGCGGCTTGGATGTGGGACTGAACATATCGATAGCGGATCTCGCCAAACTCGGGGGTCTTCCGCAAGACGCTGTCCTCCGGGAGATCGTTGGCAATCGCATACGCTCGGTCGAAACGGCCTCGCGTGAGGGCGCGCCGCGCACGAACGAGCTCGCGTTCCCACTCTTGCGGCTCGTCGCTCGGCGCACTCTCGGGACGGGAACGCCCTTTGGGATTCGTCGAAGCGTTGGCCTTGCTCGATGGGGCCGGGGGTTGCGATGGTGACTCGAGCGCAGCGGTCGCAGGGGCCGCAGCTTCCGTCGTCGCCTGGTCGTCGGACGGTAGACGAAGCGTTGCGAAGACCGCGCCGGCGCCGACCGCACCCAGCAGAGCAATCACCAGAAGAGCGAGCATGGACTTTCGCGACACTGGCGAGGTTCGCGTCTTGTCCGTCGCCTCCTCCGGCGTTGGAATGAGACTGCGAGACCCCTCCGCCGGAAGGAATCGAAAGCGAACCTGTCCAAGCTGCACGATGTCACCCGTCTCGAGCACCGCACGCGAGGTTTGTATGCCGTTGACACGCATCCCGTTCGCACTCTGCAGATCGAACAGGGTCACCGTACCATCGACCAGTTGGACCTCCGCGTGCTCATGGGAGATCGATTTGTGATTGATCCAAATGTCGAGGCGCTCGTCCCTGCCGATACGCAAGACCGGCTTGTTGAGAGTGAACTCGGCTCCTGGGGCCGGCTCGCCGAGAAGGACAAACCTCGGCGGCGGCTGACTGCGTACCGTCGCAGGAGGCACCGTGCTGGCCTGCACGTATACGTCGGCTTGGAAAGCGAGCTCGTAGTCGCCGATCCCGAGTTGATCGCCGGTACTCAGCTTGGCTCGATTTTCTATCCGCTCCCCATTGACGACAACGCCGTTGTACGAGCCGAGATCTTCGACCAGGTACGAGCCGTTCCGTCTCACGAGGCGGGCATGGGCTCGGGAGACGTTGCGCTCGGTGAGCCGAATCACGTTGCCGTGCTCTCGGCCGATCGTGATCTCGTCGCGGAGGAGCGGGACGACGGTGGTGCGGCCTTCGTCGTCGGAGATGACGAGCTTGTAGGTCGGTGGTTCCAAAAGCAGTTTCGCCCGCAGTTTCGGGGGTTTGAGGGCATGGTACTCGTGCTCCAGAGGGTGTCAATCTTGTCTCGATGAAGGTTTGCACTCGCCGGCAGGCCCGCTATGTCGATCTCGCGCGATGCTTGGATTCTCGAGAGCTCTGGCTCTGACGCTGCTCGGGGCCACCCTGGTCTGGGGTTGTGGGGGTAGCGGTGGCGGCCAGCCTGCCGGTGGGATTCACGCCAAGCTCGGATACTCCGAAGGCGGTGGGCTTCGCGTCGTTCAGGTCCCAGCCGGAGGCGCGGCAGACCTCGCCGGGTTGCGCATCGACGACATCATCATCGGCATCAATGGGACCTCGGTTCGGGAGCTGGACTACGAGGCAATCGTCGAACGGCTGCGGGGCCCCGTGGGTTCGACGGTAGAGCTCGATGTGTTCCGCGACGCCGAGGTGCGGACTTTGGTCGTCACGCGACAGGCCTATACGAGATGAGCTCCTGCACCCGAACGCTCGGTGTCATCGGGGGAAGCGGCCTCTACGAATTGCAGGGCCTGACGGACGTCGAAGAGATTCACCAGGTGACGCCGTTCGGCGCTCCTTCGGACCTGATCATCGCGGGAACGCTCGGGGATACCCGCTTGTTGTTCCTGCCCCGGCACGGGCGAGGCCATCGCCTGCCGCCTCACCGAATCAACTATCGAGCGAACGTGCTGGCGCTAAAGATGGCTGGAGCGGAGCAGATTCTGAGCATCTCGGCGGTCGGCTCGATGAAGGATGACATCCATCCGGGCGACATGGTCATCGTCGATCAGTTCATCGATCGAACACGGCACCGCGTCGATACCTTCTTCGATGACGATGGCGTCGTCGCGCACGTTGGCTTCGCACATCCGATCGACACGCAGCTCGCCTCCGCATTGAGCGATGCCGCGACGCGCTGTGAAGCAACGGTCCACGAAGGCGGCACCTATCTCTGTATGGAGGGGCCACAGTTCTCTACGCTGGCCGAGTCGCAACTCTATCGCTCGTGGGGGGTTTCCGTGATCGGAATGACCAACTTCCCCGAAGCCCGACTCGCACGCGAAGCCGAATTGCCGTACGCCACCCTCGCCATGGTGACGGACTACGACTGCTGGCACGCCACCCACGAAGCAGTGACGGTCGAGGCCGTAGTCGCAGTGATGCACAAGAACGTCGCCAAGGCGAAGGAAATCATCGTCGCCTTGGCCCAGGCGGTGCCCGATCCCAGCGGCTGTCCAGCGACCTCTGCTCTGGCCGGCGCCATCATCACCCATCCCGATTCGATCGCAGCCGATGTTCGCGACAAGCTACGACCACTGATCGGAAAGTACATCCCCTGAAAGACATCATGAACGAGCTCCTAGTCGTCGGTTCCGTCGCATTCGACACAATCCACAATCACCTTGGCTCCCACGCTCGCGTTCTCGGCGGCTCTGCCGTATACGCGTCACTCGCTGCATCGCAGCTCGCACCGGTGCGCTTGGTTGGCGTGGTCGGCAAAGACTTCCCTCGGGAAGCCGTCGACATGATGCGTTCGCGCGGCATCGACACCACGGGGCTGGAAGTCGCCAACGGCGAGACGTTCCACTGGGAAGGTCGCTACGCAGACGATCTCACCTCTCGCGAAACGATTCAAACCGACCTCAACGTCTTTGCTACCTTCGAGCCCAAGATTCCGGAGGCGTTCCGCGACTCTCCCTTCGTCATGCTCGGCAACATCGCGCCACAGCTTCAGCTTCACGTGCTCGATCAGATCCGGAGCCCGAAGCTCGTGATCGCGGATACGATGAACCTCTGGATCGACACCGCCCTCGATCCGTTGAAGGAGCTGCTGAAGCGTGTGGACATTCTCGTGATCAACGAGGAAGAGGCGCGGCAGCTCACTGGCTACCATCATCCGCTGGCGGTAGCCGAGGCCCTGCGCGCCATGGGTCCGGAGACGGTCATCGTGAAACGCGGCGAGTACGGCGCCCTACTCTTTCTCGAGGAAGACATCTTCTGCGCGCCAGCCTACCCCCTCAAGGCGGTCGCCGATCCGACCGGAGCGGGCGACTCGTTCGCAGGCGGCTTTCTCGGCTACCTCGCGGAAGCCGGACACAGCGACCTGCGGCAAGCGGTGATCTGTGGCTCCTCGACGGCATCGTTTTGCGTCCAAGACGTGGGAATCGGCGCGCTGGTCGAGCTTACCCGCGACGATATCGAGTCGCGCATTCGCGACTTTCGCACGCTGACCTCGTTTTAGCCGCCAGCTGCCGTCCGTTTTCTTGACCGGAGCACTCGCAGATCGACACTCGGGGCTCAGGAAGGAACGGCGATGAACCTAGACGAGCTCAAGGGGACCGTGCGCGGCCTCGTACGAAAGACCATCGAGACCCGCTTCAGCGGCTCGAACTACGCGACTTTGGCGCAAGCCCGCGGCTACGCCGATGGATACATGCGGGCCCTGCTCGACGCCGGCCTGATCGACCAGAAGCAACTGCTCACACTGGTCAACGAGGAACGCCGCCTGTACGTCGACGAAGCCAACAGCAAGGCCACCCGCGCCGCCTAGAGACTCAGGAGTGGACGCCCGTCCCCCTGGGCTACGGGGTTCCGCAGGGCGCTTCACCCGGGACGCCGCAGGGGATGTACCCCCAGCAGATACCAACCCCGTCCTCGCGAAGGCCGCAAGCATGGTACTGCCCCGCGCTGAGGTACTCGAAAACCTCGCCGTTCGGTGGGTCGAGGCTACCCGCATTGATCTTGTCGGTTCCCCAGCAGACGGTCGTGTCATCGTCGAGGACGCCGCAGCTGTGCAGCCACCCTAGACCGAGCGTCTTGAACGACTCTTCGCTCGGCGGGGTCGCCTGGCCACAGTGCAGGTTGGGACCGCCGCATGTGTCCCTGGTCCCTGCGCCCCAGCATGTCGCTTCGCCGAGTGCGTTGAGCGCGCAGTAGTGCCACACGCCGCCGAACAGGCTCGAGTAGGTTCCCGCAGGCGCCATCCCTTGGCCGAAGTTCGGCGCGACCGACTCGTCGATCCGGCCTGCACCCCAACAGAGAATAAAGCCTGTGGTCGTGAGCGCACAATTGCTGTAGTGGCCCGCGGCGATCTGCTTGAAGGTGCCGTTCGGTGAGCTGCCGTGGCCGCAATTGTAATCCGGCGACTCACACTCCCCTGACGCTGCGCCGCCCCAACAACGGACGGTGCCGTCTTGTCGCAACCCGCACGCATGGTCGAATCCGAGCGCCAGATCGACGAAGCGCTCACCGGCCGGAACGGCCACACCTTGTCCTTCACCCCAACACTCGACAGCGGAGTCTTCATCGATGCCGCAGGAGAAGGTGTTCGCGGTCTCGATCCGCTCGAACCTTACGTCGGCCGGCGGGAGAAGGTCCGCATGCGAATCGAGTCCCCAGCACGCGACGCTTCCATCGACAAAGAGCCCGCACGTATGCTCGTTCGCCGCCGCGAGCGCGGAGAACCGAGGTCCCTCACTGCCTGCGGCACCGCCCGAGCCACTGCCTCCGGCGGCGCCACCGGACCCGCCGACCCCGGCGATGCCGCCATGGCCACCCTCTCCCCCAGGACCCTCATCGGACGATCCACTCGAGCAGCCGGTCGACAGGGCCAGAGCGAGTACGATGAGCATCGTTGAATCGACTAGAGCACGCATACATCCTCCGCCCGGACATCACGCAAGCGCCATGCCATCATGAGAAGATCACGGTTTTTTGGATGCTTCGGGCGAAGACTCTGCAACCATGGCATTTCAAGCGCAGGAGATGCGCAGCCGGGGGCGCACCATCCGATGACGATAGAGACGAAAGCCGTCCAGAGCGTGGGCTCACGAGCCTGGGCCCTCCTCGTGATCGCATTGCTGGCGGCCAGCGGGTGCTCTCGGGCTGGCGGCGATCATGGCGCCACCGATGCGAGGGGCGCTTCGGACGTTCGTAGCGCGGCGAACAACACAGCGGCCGAAAACAAGCAACTCGCCCGTGATCTCATCCGCAGTAAGTATCCGCAGTGGAGCGATAGCGCCCAACTCCAATGCCTCGACCGTTTGTGGTTCAAGGAGAGCGGATGGAATCATCGCGCGGTGAACAAGCGGACGGGCGCCTGCGGGATTCCTCAGTCGTACCCCTGCAACAAGATGGCCGCATGGGGTGAGACGTACGGAGTCGATTACCGGCGCAATCCGTATCCGCAGATCGCCTGGGGACTCCAGTACATCGCCAAACGCTATGGCAGCCCCTGCGCCGCCTGGTCCCGCTTCCAGCGCGGCGGCGGGTATTGACGGCGCAACCGGGATGGGAACCGAGCTGCGCCGCAACGAGGAACCCTAGACCAGTCGGTCGAGCAACCAGACCACGGCCACGAGGTCGAATGCGCTCAACATCAGGAAGAGCCCGAGCCAACAGTAGCCGTTGGGCACGATTTGCAGCATCCGCTGAATCAACCCGCGGCTGTGGCCATTCAGCACTGGAAACGACTGCGTATGATCCTTGTGGTGCCTCTGATGAAGTGCCGGCGGCAGAAGAACGTGACGCTTCTGGAGCCAGCTCGCGACGTCTCCGCGCTTGCCTGGTGCGGTGTGAGTCAGGCGGTGAGAGAACTGGTTGGCGTAGCCGAACGCGCAGCCCACGCCTGCCACCGTGAGCGCAGTCGTAGAGAACCCGCACAGCGCAAACAGAATCAGCGTCTTTGCGATGAGGAGTACGTTGAGGTCTCCCCAGACGTCGAGCAGCCGGCGAGTCGAGATGTCGTACGGGAACGTGTGGTGCCATTGGAACTCCACACATGGCACTCCGATCAAGGGCAGGTTCACGAAACGCGGGTTGTCGAGCACGACGTGCAGAACACCGCTGTAGAAATCGATGTAGAAATAGAAGACTACGAAGGTCAGCAGCAACGCCAGCGGCTCGGTCGTCTGCGCGATTCCGTAGACGATGAGGGCGAGGACGAGGAACACCATGGGTCTGAATCGCTTCTGGTACACGTCGTGCTCGTGCTCCGCGACCCAGGCCACCTCGGCGGAAAGGGCCCCCCCGTCGGCTTGGGCTTTCGCCAGACGTTTTCGAACCAGCACGTTCAGCCAGTCGTTCATGTCGGAATAGGACTCTTTGCGAGCGTCGAGCTCCGTCGCAGCAGCAGTGTTCACAGGCGGTGGTTTCAGCCTCCCACCGGCGCGGCACCAGCGGTCGATTCGACGGTCTGGCTTCGCCTGTGTTTGCGCAGAAGCATGTGCCACCGAGCTCCGCGCGCGACACATGGGTCGGAGCATTCGCCATGAACGCCAAGCCCGCAACGGGGACAGGCTAGCCCCCCAAGAACCTCCTGATTCCAAACGCTTACAGACCCAATTGCGAATTTCCTGTCCGCATTGGCTGAGCCAAGCCGTTCGAGGAACGGCTTCAAGAGCTGCGCATGGTTCTGAGCATTGGCTTTGGTGGCCTACAGAAGGGTCGCTTGGCGACGAGCGATCTCCTTCCGCAACCCAAGTGCTTGCTCCTCCTTTTGCCTTCAGCTCCCTGCGGTAGCGCTTCCGGAACTCGCCGAAGTCGCCGTCGTCCCAATCAAACCAGTGGCGGAGCTCATGCGACGGAGCAATCTGCTTTTCCAAGTGTCTACTCCCGCCGCCTGTTTCGAGAGCCAGCGCGGCCGCAGTCGATCCACGAGAACGCGAAGACCGTCGCTCTTCGCGGGAGGATCGTAGACGCGGGTCGACTCGTCTGTGACCTCCTATCTTTTCGAGGTGGCCTTCGATCACTTGAACCCATTCGGGAGGCCGAAGTTCACCGAACAGTGTCCGGGTTGCAATCATCTCGGCGCGGCCGCTCTCGTGGAGATGTTCTCGAGGCGTCGATTGGCGTTGCGACTGAGGCCTACACTCTTGGACGACGGTAGCGTCTGGGGCGCTCGTCGCGCAGGCGGTAGAGGCGCTCGGCGTAGGCGGCATCATCCACCCACAGACGCCGCGCCGAGCGTTCCATGAACGGACGAACGAAACCTGCGACGAGCTGGGCCATCTTGAACTGGTAGCGATCGGAGGTCGCCAGGGTTGCTTCGATGATGGCGGTGCGTCCGGGGCAGATCGGCGTGGCATGGGTTTCGACCACGGAGCCTTCGCCCTCGCCGCCGATGATCGTCATGACGATGGTGCGGGGATCTGGACAATGGAAGGTGGCATCCACCTCGACGGCAAAGGGGCCGAATACTCTTTTCGCGACGCGCACGGTGACTGCTTCCTCCGTGAGGTCGATGACTTTGAGGCGGCCGAAGGAGTAAGGATGAAAGTGTGCGCCGTGCCAAGGGTCCAAGCGATTGGCAATGACGTCCCGCGGCTCGCACTCCGCCCATAGTTGGATGACGCCGTCGATGAACGTCTTCGGTCGAGGGGCCATGAAGGGTTGATCGGTGAGGGCGACGCCCGGCTCTTCATCATCGAGGCGCACCCACGTGAGAACACCATCATCGAAGCTGGGCAGCGGCTTCCACGAGCCGTGACCCTCGTCGCCAATAGCCAGACCGTGCCAAGGGCAGACGATTCGGTCGTCACGGACCAGACCCTCCGCGAGCGATGCGCCCATGTGTGGACACTCGTTCGGCGCAAGACGGACGCCCTGGCTGGTTCGCCAGGCGACCAAGTGTCGGTCGCAGATGCGCACACAGCGAGGCGTCGTCGTAATCCCACGAGAAGCCCCGACCACGAACCAACCACCAGAAGGCAGTGCCAGCGCCCGGCCGAGGGCTTTGTCGATGCGCTTGGGGTTGGCTTGTTGCCAATCGGGGCTGTCCTCAATGGGCTGCCCCGCGGATTCATCGAGTCGTCTGCCGAAGGTCCAAAGTGGTTTCATCGCGCTCGGTCGTGTCTTCGGGCCCGCAGAAGACCGCGCCGGGGCACGGTCGTGATCGGCTCCGGAACGACTCCCAGCGGGGCCAACAAGCAGTTCGCTGCCATCATGCCCGAAGCGGCAGCGCGTTCCATGAGCGCGGTCGGAAAGGGAAGCTTGATCGAATCACCAGCGAGACACAATCCGGGAAACGGAGTCTCGACCGTAGGTCTCAGGGCATCGGAGCCCGGAGTGAACGACGGGCAGTCTTGATGAAGCAAAAAGCGCTCTTCCACCATCTCTGCGTGGCGGGTTTCCGGATAGAGATCGTGGAGGCCTCGGAGCATCTGGCCCTTGATGTCGTCGGCACCGAGCTGCGGATCTAGCGCGTAAGCGTGCAGCTCGACAACCGATCCACCGCACTTCTCCGCCCACTCCCGGCTCTCGTCCTCGAACAAGTGATAGAGGGAGATGTTGTGGAGACACTCGTACTCGGTGACGCCTACAAACGGAGCCCGCCCCTCTTCGGTCGGTTTGTTCAACCACAATCGCCAGACGGCAAAGGGATTAGTCAGCCCTAGCGAATGGACGCGCTGCAACCACGATTCTTCATGCAACTCCGGTGAAGCGTCCACGAGCGCCTTCAGGGCGGGCACGGTCACCGCCAAGACCACCATGTCGGCGACGATCTCGCCAGAGCTCGTATCGACGACCCAACAGCCTTGCCGCCGGCGCAGGCGAGAAGCGACACAGCCGCATTCGACGGTGGCGCCACGCTCTCGGAGGTAGTCAGCGAAAGGTTCCCAATAGGCCTTGGAAAACGGCCTGTCGGCGACATCGAAGAGGAGTCCCTCAGGATTTCGGGTGAAGTAGAAGTGAAACATCATCAGCAGCTCAGCCGCCGACATGTCCTCCTCGGGATTGAAAAACGAATGAGCAAAGACGTTGAACAGCATCGACCGGGCTTTGTCGGGGAAGTTGAGAGAGTCGAAATAGTCGCTCGCGCTCTTGTCGTCGTACTCGGCGTAGGTCCACTCGGAATCGAAACGGAACATGTCCAGAGCGGGTTTCCTATTGACCTTGAACAGGTCTCCAAAGCTCATGTGCTTCGTCCGGTGAGTGAGCTGGATGACGTTGAACGGTGACCTTCGGACCAACTTGGCAAAGGACTCCGACGTGCCGTCCGGTCCGAGGACAGGATAGTCCGCGACAGAGGCGAGGTGCGCGAGCTCGGGGTCGACCCGCCTGAGTAGGGCACGCAGATTGTAGTACTGCCGAAAGAAGGCGTGAAAGCCGCGCTCCATTTCGAAGCTCTGGCCGTCGCTCAGCGCATCGGTCCAGGCTCCGGCACGGCCACCGAGTTGGCTTCCGCGTTCGACTAGGTGCACGGCCACCCCTCGCTCAGCCAGCACGGTCGCCGCAGCGATTCCGGCGATCCCACCGCCGACGACGACCGCACTCGTCCCCGCGGGCACGTTCTGCTGGGGTGCGTCCGAGGGGGGCACGGGTCCGGTCGGAGCCGAGGTCACTGAGGCCTCGCCGCCAAGAAGGTGTGAACGATGCCTCGCTGCCAGCCGTCCATGGGCTCCTCTCTAACGTCGATGAAACCAGCTGCAACCAAACGGTTCTTGAAGGCCTCCACGCCGTCGAAGTGGTTCACGCTGCGCCGCAGATAGCGGAATAGCTCGGAGGAGCCGGTGGCCAGAGCACCGAAGGGGATGATGATGGTGCCCGCGACGAGGTTCCAGATCGCTCTACTGACCCGGGAATCAGCCACCGAGTACTCGTGAAAAGCGATCATGCCGCCGGGCTTCAGGAGCTCGAGAATACGACCGAGACAGAGGTCGGGATCGGGCATGTTGCGGATCCCGTAGGCCATGAAGACGCCGTCGTAGTTCGCTGGCGCGAGTCCCGCAGACCGAGGGTCCATCGCATCTCCGCAGACGAAGCGAACGCGCTCGAGCTGTGGCTTGGTTTTCGCAAGCTCGAGCATGCCTGAGGAAGCATCCAGCCCGGTGATGGTAGCGTCGGGATACGCATCCGCCAGCGCCTCGGTCGATAGACCTGTGCCGCAGCAGAGGTCTAGGACGTTTGCATTGCGAGCCAGCTCCATCCGCTCAGCGCTCCAGTGCAGGTGCTTGCGGTAGCCTGGGTTGAGGCGGTTCAGCAGATCATAGCGGTGCGCGATTCGGTCGAATTCACCGGGAACCTGGGTCTTTCGGAGTTGGAGATCATTCATTTCGCGCGAGCTGATATTCGATTTAAACACCGCTTCACCTTCGCGCGCCAGCCGACATGACATCGAGTACCGCGAAATTTGGTGCTCAGCGTCATGCCGATGGGCGAAGAGAGCTGCTGGAGGCTTCGACAGCCAAGAGCTAGCCGGTCTAGCGTAATCATTTCTGAAAACGCTTCGCGTGCGCGAGGCAAGCCCGCGAGAGCTCAGTTCGCGCGGGCTCGCTTCGGCGTGAAGACGTATTCGAAGCCGACCATCCCGTGGAAGTAGAGCTTTTTGCGGCGCCCTCCCACCGCGTATTCGCCAGCAATGTCCCATCCGTCGTCGAAGGTCACGCCTCGAAACCCCAATCCCAAGAGCACTGCCGGCGGAGTCGTGCGGGGCTCCACGTCGTGCATGACTGGAATCCGCAAGCCACCCGAAGCGGTCCACCCCCATGTGAGCACGGGGATCCCGACGAAGCTGTCGATCGGCGGGTCGAAATCACGGAGCACAACGAGCTTCTCATTGAAGGGGTGGCTCGTGTAGCCGCCCACCGATGCGAACGGAACGACGTAGGGGTTCTCATACGCGAGGATGAGCGAAAGATCCGGGCTCACGAATCCACCACCGGCCCAACTTCCGACCGCGCAACCGGCCGTCAGGGCAACGTGATCGATGATCGCGTACTTCACCCCTATCCTTCCTGAGAAGACGAACGGATTCGCGCCCTCGAAGCGATAGCTGCTGGCAGGACGAATGCTCGAGAAGTTGAACTCCGCGCTCGCGTCGAGGTGCTTCACGAGCCCGTGCCGAACTCGCAGCGTGAACCCGGGCACCCCGATGTCCGCACCCGCGCCGCCACCCCCTTCAACCTGGAACCCGGTCTCGCGCGGATAGAGCGTCTTGGAACTCTCGAGAGGCAAGCTACGCCCAGGCGGTGAGTGAACGTAGGGGGCGCACCCGAGAGCGAAAAGGAAGCACGAGATCAGGAACCACCGCATACCCAAGGCTTTTGCAAAACGCAGGCCAACGAGAAGCGCCTCAAATTCTGAGCAGCCGGCAGCGACACGTGACCCGGAGTCACAGTCGCAGTCACAGCTGTGTCCTCGCGTTTTGCGGAGCAGATAGGCCAAACAAAGCCGTTCTCCGAGCGGTTCCCGACGCGACATAACGAGCTAGTACCGCGAAATTGGGCGCTCTGCTGGAGCCCGATGGGCTAAGAGAGGGAATCGAGCAGATTCTGACCGCGCCTCGGTCTCCGTGGCAGAATCCCTACTGCGAGCGCGTAATCGGAGCCCTTCGCAGGGAGTGCCTCGACCACGTCATCGCCCTGCGGGAGCAGCACCTGCGGCGCGCCCTGCGGAAGTACCTAGAGTACTATCACAGATCCCGCACCCACCTCGCGCTCGACGAGGACACCCCCCAACTCCGCATGCGCGAGTCCATTCATGGCGGCAAGGTGATCGCCTTGCCTAGGGTCGGCGGGCTGCATCATCGCTACACCCGACACGCGGCCTAAGCGAGCGTCTCCGTCCCACAATGAACGTGGAGCTTGAGCTGTGCGCACCGCGCGCGGCACACGCCGATCCCTTACCTGGCTCGCGCGCTTCAAGCCTTGGGCGAAGCAGGTGAGAGCTCGAACTTCCTCCTCTAGGTCATCTTCATCGCGATACCGGCTCTGGTCTTGCGGCGGCTGACGTTCTGAGGAACGACAGGCCAACGGCATTATCATCTTCGGATGGACGACGGCGATCGTCATCACGTACATCCAGCGGCTTGCGCCAAGCGCACGCGGTCATCACGACTAGCTTTGGAAGTCTCGGACACCGACGACGGCCACCGGAACCCGCGGGCTCTGCTCAACGAATCCTATCGGTGGTCTGCTTCTCCGCCTGGTCGGTCGCCTGCTCGCTTCGGGTCGCCGCTTCCTTCATGAGCTGGTCGGCGCGTTTCTGCGCCTCCGACACGGCCTGTTCCGCTCTCCGATTGGCTTCGGCGATCCCCTGGTCGGCGCGCTTGTCGGTCTCTCGTCGTAGCGCTTTGGCCGACTGTTTGGCGGCGATTTCCTTGAGAGGGTTGCCCGACGCCTCGCCCTCTATCTGGTCCGCTCGCGCGTAGCCCTCTTGTCGAACTCGCTCCGCGGCGCGCTTCGCTTCCTGACGAATGCGTTCGGCTTGTTTCTCCGCCTCTTCGACGATGCGGTCTGCCTGTTGTTGAGCCTCTTGGAGCGCGCGTGCGCGCTGCTCGGCAAGCTCGGCGGCGACGGCGTCCGCAACGGCGCCTCGAAGCGAGGCGGTGTCGACGTCGACCGAGACGCGAGGCGACTTGATGGACCCGGTGAGCTTGGCCTTCACTCCCACGTTCTTGACCTTCGCGAGATCGAGCCCGAGTCGCTTCACCTCGGCTGCGAGCTTCTCCGACAGTCCATCGATGGGCACCGCGGTCGAGACGTCGTAACTCATCTCTTGGTCGAGTCCGTGGCGCCCACTCACCATCATCGTCAAGCCTTTCGCCTGCGCGACGAAGGGCTTCACCTCGACCGCGCCGTTCTCGATCTGAAAACGAGTGCGAAAGCCCTCCAAGTCGAGCGGCTTTGGAACTGCGGGAACTGCGCGCGTCAGCTCTTGAAGCGGACCAAAGTCGCTGCTGAGCTTGCTCTGCAGCGCTGCAACAAACCCGCCCGCATCGACCGAAGCAAGCTTCGGTGAGAAGTCGTCTGCGAGCGTGCCGCTCGCGTGCAGGTCGGTCGAAAAGCGTCCGTCGAGAAACCGCGCAATCGGCGCATAAGCTCGCATCGACGGCAGGGCTTCGAAAGCCTCGGCGAAGCTCACCCGGTCTACGACGTACTTCATGTCGAAGGTCGGGCTGCGGTCGGGTCGCGTCGTCAGCGTGCCGTCGAGCTTCATCGACCCGCCGAGTGCATCGGCGCGAACACCGTTCAGCGTCAGCTTACGGTTTCTGATTCGGCCGGAGCCCTTGAACCGCTTCAAAACCAAATCGCCGTAGGTGAGCGTCTCCACGTCGAGATCGAGCTTGGCATCGAGGTCGTCGGGCAAGACGAACGGAGCGCTCGCAGCGGTCGCTTCCTCTTCCGCATCGTCGTCGCTACCGAGAATGTCCTCCACGCGGAGCCGCTTGGACTTCAGCCAGAGGCTTGCGGTGACTCGCTGGTCCTCGGAAACGAACGTCATCAGAGGCGAGGCCACGCCGCGAAGGCTTACATCGCTCGAGCCGACCTGCGCTCGGACCGATTCGATGGTGGTCTGGGTCGGTGAGAGACCGACGCGGGCCTCGGAGACCTCGATGGCCGCCGCGTCTTCCGGTCTGTAGGTGAAGTCTTCCACCTTAACGGCCCCGGTGAGCTTGCCGATCTTCTTGCCCTTTGCGCTTAGGTTGACGTCCGCTTCGATGATGCCGGTCGAGCGTTCGAGGTCGGGGAGGGGATATGCCTTGGCGAGGTCCGCGAGGTCGAACTTGCCGTCGAGAATCAGGTCGACGTTCGGACCCGAGAGCGGGCGTCCGATGCGAAGGCTTCCTGCAGCGCGGCTCTTGCCGGCAGCCAATGCATACCTCGCCAAGGACACGACGAGCTTGTCGAGATGTCCACCTGAGTGCTCGACCTTGGCGTCGAGCTCGACGTCGGTCAGGGCGAGCGGAAGGTCTGGGTACTTCAGTCGACCCTTTCGTACCCACGCCGTGATTCCAAAGGACGGGATGTCCGTGTCGTCGGGTCCGAGCGTTCCGTCGACGGTTCCCCGGACCGCAAACGTGCCACCGGTCTCGAGTCCGTCGAAGTCAGCGGAGTACGCGTTCGGGATGGCCGACACGAGCGCTTTGACGGGCAGCCCTTCCTTCGAAGCCACCGCGACGTCGAGGTCGATTCCCTCGCCGGCCCAACCGACTGAACCGGACCCCGTCATCGCGAGTCGGTTGATGGCGATGGCGAGCGATCCGATGTCGAGTTTCTGCGAGTCTCCGTCGACGACCGCATCGACTTCGGCCGCGGCGTGCGCCTTCTTCAGATAGCGAATCGTTCCGAGTCGGACCGACAGCTCGTCGACTTCGGTCTCGGAGCGAAAGGATTGCTGCGATCCGGCAGAGCGAAACCGTCCGACGTGGTCGAGCCCCATCGCGACCACGTCGATTCCGCGCTCCTCGTAGACCAAGCTTGCGTCTTCGATCTCGTACTCTTCGACGTTTAGGACGAGCCCGCTTTCTTCACTGTCGGTCGGCTCCTCGGCCTCCTCCGTATCGCCTGAATCGGCAACGATGTCGTAGTTGGCCGCGCCATCCGGCATTACCACCACGTGCGCATTCGGCTGATTGACGAGCACCGAGCGAATCTCGATGGACTCGTCGAAGACCAGCGCCTTCAAGTCGATGCCGGCCTCCACGAAGCGCGCGCGCAGGAGGTCAATGCCCTCGAAGGTGCCCTTCCCGGCAATGACCAGCTCGTCGACTCGCACGGTCAGCACGGGAAACGTGGAGAGCAAGCTCACGTCGACGTCCGTGAACCCAACCTCGGCGTCGAGTCGCTCGTTGAGCTCGACGCGGAGCCGCTCGACGATTTGGTCCCGAAACAAGTAGGGGAACAACGCAAGCGCGACGATGGAGAGCGCAACGACTGAACCCGTCGCGATCACCGCAATCTTGGCCGGACGCTTCATGTGGTCGCGTTCTAGCACGTCGTTACTGCATTTTTGCGCGAGACTTGTCCACGAAGACGAAAGAGGCGACCAAGACCGCCCTCGCGTATGGACTCGCTCTCAAGACTGGTCGGATGAGTCCCACGTGGGTCGGGCTTACCGTGGTGGTGATAGCCATGCCGTCGGCGGGGCAGTCGCTCGACGAAGGTACCCTTCGCCTTTCCGGTACGGTTCCGGGGTGCGTCGCCGCGCTCGTCATCGTCGCCTTTGCATCCCAAAGCCGTTGGCTTTCGCTCGCGCTGACCTGCGCGTGGATGTTCTTCACCGCCTACATGATGCTCGCGCGACCGTCACGGGCATCGTCATCTACTTCTCAAGGACCGGGACCTTCCCGCGCTACATCGACAGCTACAAACGGCCGATGGTGGCCGTACAACGGGCGCTCAGCCTTCGATCCCTGAGCCACCATGCCCTCGGTCGCCATTCCGTCTCAAGTCAGGCGGTGACCAGCGGGCACTCGATCAAGGCCGTGCAGGCGCAGCTGCGTTTGGTCGAGTCGCTGACCCCCTCCGCGCCACCTCACGGCACCGAGCAAAAAGAAAGGCACCGAGCGAATTCGCTAAGTGCCTGACTTCGTTGGTTGCGGGGGCCCGCTACGCACAGCGTTGTTCGGTGGAGATCCGGGTGGCGATTGACGTGGCGATTGAGGCACAGCGACCCCAGGCCCGCGAGGCTGCGACGCCGCGAGGCGGCGCAGGGAGAGCGTCCCGGAGCTGACGCCATGATATGATGGGGACGTGTCGGACAGCGCACTCACGGAGATATTTCGTGCCCTCGACGGGGCCGAAGTTCGGTACCTCGTCGTAGGCGGCGTGGCCGTCGTGCTTCATGGCCATCCTAGGTTTACGGCCGACCTCGACCTCGTGCTCGACCTCGACGAAGCGAACACGCTGGCCGCGATCGCTGCCCTCGAAGGCCTCGAATACCAAGCACGCGCCCCCGTGCCGCTGCGCGACTTCGCCAAGCAGCAGAAGCGACGCGCGTGGTTCGAAGACAAAGAGCTGACCGTCTTTTCGCTCTGGAGTCCGAGCCATCCGGGCACGGAGGTCGACCTCTTTGTCCAAGAGCCGTTCGATTTCGGCGAGGCGTGGCGGCGGCGCATGGATGCTGTCCTGCCCGATGGCACGACCGTTCGCGTTGTAGGCCTCGACGATCTACGGCATCTCAAGCAAGCCTCGGGCCGACCGAGGGACCTCGATGATCTTGAGAAGCTCGATGAAATCGCCCGTGCTAAGCTCGAAGGCAATGACCAAAGCGACTGAGGACGGCTGGAGACGTCACCAAGCCGAACAGCGGCGAGCATGGATGAGTCTAACGCCGGCACAGCGCCTCGCATGGCTTGAGGAGGCAAAGCGGTTCGCCGAGCTCGCGAAACGTTCGCGCCGGGTCACCGAGGAAGAGCGCCAGCGGGCGCAGTAGAGCAGGAGTTTCCCGGCGGGAAAAGCGATGGCGCCAGGGAGGATGAACGAAATCCGAGGCGACGCAGATGTGGTCGTCGACCATCCGTTGTCTCACCTCGCCACGTGGATGGGTATTCCTTTCTTCCTGTTCGCCGTTGGGGTGTTTGCCTGGCTACCACCAGGTGATGAGCTTCGCGGGCAGTACGGGTTCCTGAGCGTCGTGGCCCTCGTTCTGCTCGTAGGGAACGGCTGGTATTCCGTGCAGACTTCATTCCACGAGGACTACTTGGTGGTGGAACGGGGAGTCGCGCCTTTCAAGGGGAGAACGGTGGTCCCCTACCTGAACGTGGGGCGAGTACGCGCGGGCGCGCGGTCTCTCGCGGTCCAAGTTTGGACGAAAGACGGGCGTGCGATCGGAATCGCGTACCTCTGGAGTCGGGTTCGCGGCGAGCTGCCGGAAGTGGATTTCACGGAAGGGGATTCCTCTTGGCCCATGGTTCGGGCTCGACGAGTTGCGAAGCTCGTAGACGAGCGAGTCGCAAGAGCGAAGCGGCAGGCTGGCCTCGCGTAGTCACCGAAGAAATGCGGAAGACCGCCCGCTCAGGCGAGTACGCCACACCTTCGCGCGCCTCGTCCTCTATCGGGGTGCGACTTCGGCCTACGTGTTTTGAGAGCCGCGTTGGCACTCCACGCAAAACGGAGCCTCGGGCTTGGCAGCGAGGCGACGATAGCCAATCGGCTCCTCGCACTTTCGGCACAGCCCGTATTCCTCTCGGTCGAACGCAGAAAGCGCGCGCTTGCACTGCGCGAGGCGAAGCTCCGCTTTCCTACGCGTGGCGTTCGCCATGGCTTGCTGCTGCATCGCGTCCATGCGCGACAAACGACCGACCGAGCTCCGGTCGAGCACCACAGGCTTAGCCGAGCTCGCACTGGCCCGAAGTGCGCGCTCCAGCTCGCCGACCATCTCCAATAGCCGCGCCCGCAACCCCGCCGCGGAGGCGGCCGAGAAGAACCGGGCGTTGGTCACCGAATATCTCGCGAAGGGCGCGAGCGAGCGGTTTTTTCGAGCTCGCGCGGAACTACTGCGTCGACCTGGAGCAGTTCGCATGACGCGTTCCAGAGGCGAGTTACAAGAGCGAGCGCGGAAGCGGCATCGAGCGCTGCGGCGCAAGTGACGGTCAATCGCAGTACGGATACGCACGCCCATCGTGAAGGGCTCGACGCGGGCGCTCAACGATACAAGTAGTCCCGAGAGGGAAAGAACCGAAGGTCGACCTCTTCAACCCAATCGACCTCGGACTTGATCTGGGCACCGAGGTCCTCGACCGTCGACGGTTGCACGGATCCCGTAACCAGAATCATGGTCCTGTTGCCGGAGGCGAGGACCGATCGGACCACGGAATCTGTCGCGTACTGCCGCACCCAGTTGTTGGCGATGTTCGTGATTCTCATCTGAGCGATGCTGTCGCGAGCGACTCTGACGGTTGTAATCGAGAGCGGGATCGCGACGAGCACGACGCCAAGCGCAATCACTCCGTAAGCCCTCCGCTTGTTTCGCTGGATGGCGCCGTCGGTCGTTGCTTTTCCCAACCCCAACAACGCAAAAATGGCGCCGCCGGCGAGCAAGATCGACAGGAGGTTCGTGAGAAACAGCAGAAACGCGCCCCTAGCATGGTCCCATTCGCCCCCGGAGAGCGAAATGCCGGCAACACACAGGGGCGGCACCAGTGCAATGGATACGGCGACGCCAGGAAGCGAATCGGCGACATCATCGCGACTCATCGCGAAGGC
>CBDUCC010000007.1:0-28996 GCA_965365555.1 uncultured Myxococcales bacterium
GCGGTGCCCCCGGTGCCCGAAGACCCGTCGCTGCCACAACCAACGAGCGCCAGCAACGCACTCAGAGCCAAAGTCAAGACCGTTACCCTCATCGAGATCCTCCGTGATAGCCGCATCCGTGGAATTGCGGCGCCCCTTGGTACGCTGCTGCGCGCTCGGCGTCAACAGTGGTAGCCTTCGCTCGGCATGAAAATCGGGATGCTGCTGGCTGCTTTGGCCGTCACGGGTTTGATGGCGACACGGACGCGCGCGGACGACAAGCCCGCCAAAAAGAGCGAGCCGGTCGTCCGTGAGGCCATCGTCGAGGAGACCAGCCGGGGCGACGCGGTCAGCGAGACGGCTGCCCCGGGTTGGCCCTACCCGAAGGCGCTCGCATCTCGCCCGCTCACCATGAACAAGTACATGATTCGCGGAACGTTCAGCGTTGATGTCAAGCGGGCTGTCATCGATTCGAACACCGGTGAGCGCAGCAGTCAGCCTCTGGTGTCGATCGACCTCGGTGGCGCGTTCTCTCCGCTCGACAACTTGGAGGTGGGAGTCAGCAATTATCGTCTCGGCTCCTCGGGCCCAACGACAGGTCAAGGCTTGTTTCCGATCATCGTCTCTCCGACCGGAAGCTTTGGCGACATACCGGTGTACGTCCGCTACAGCTTCATGCGCAAAGACTACGTCGAGATGGCGGCGGACTTCGTGCTGCACATCCCTACCTTCTCGAACCTGGGCGTTACCTTAGGTCTTCCGACGCGCATCCGGGTTCGCGACACCGTCACGATCGACACGGGCGCCGAGTTCCTCATCCTGACGGACGGCGCCGGGCTCAACATCGAGCTTCCGTTCAAATTCACCTACAACCCGACGCCCAGCGGATTCATCTTCGGCCACTCGGGCTTCTCGTTTCAGAACCTCGCGCGCAACGTCACGGACGTCAGCTACAGGGACACGAACCTCGCGTTTCCAGGCTCGCGAAACCAGGTATTCATCCCGCTCGCCGTGGGCGGCGGCTATACGCACGTGGTAAAGGACCTCGTGATCATCGATGTGTTCGCGCGGTTCGGCTGGAACCAGTTCCTCTACATCAACCCGCCGAGCGGTACCGATACGGGCATCGTGCCGGCGGCCGACAGCTGGACTCTTTCGGTGGGGATGCTCATTCACACGAGCCCCATCCTGCAACAAGGGGACCTCTAGAGGCTCAGTGTGACCGCGCGAACAGGTGCGGGTCGAAAAGTGCAGGTTCGTTGGGCAGCAAGCAGCCACCGGCCGAGACCGCTCCGCCGCGCATCAGCGCCGACTTCGGAACGATCGAGGCAGTCATTTCGTCGAGCGGCTGATCCACCCAGGCGAGGAGTGTGTCCGTGGTCTCCGCGGCGAAGACATAGGAGTCCTCTCCGAACGCCACGGCCGAGCGCGCCACCTCGAGCTCGTTCGCGTTCACGCCATCGGTAAACGCTCCGGCCTCGTCCTCGTCGTCGAACCGAACGCGCCAGACGGCAACTACCTCGTCCCCGTTTTGGTAGATCGCGAGCTCATCGCCGAGCCAGCGCTGCGCGGTTTCCCACGCGTCGGAGTCGCTCACCCCCTGTCGCACCAAGAAGCCGTACACATACCAGGCGCCGTAGCGGTTTTCGTTCTCGAGGCTGTTGCCCTCGAGCGGAGCCGGATGCGCCGGACCGGGAATGTCGAGAAGGACGCCGGGGATGGGGCCGGCCGCCAAGACCTCGGCGGTCGTGGACGGCGGCATGGCGAACGCCGAGGCGCGCGCGGGCAACCCGCCATCGAGCGACAGCTCGGTCATGTACTCGAATCCAAACGAATAGGGAAAGCTCGATGCCGTGTCGATCAGGGCGATCGATGGATCGTCGAGGCGCGACCGGAGACTCTCGGTGCGCAGGGCGAGATCTGCCTCCCAGTCCGCGTCGGTGAGCGTGATCTCGGCCACGCCGTAGTACCAGGCAAAGGAGCTGTACATCGCATCGCCTTCGATGACGCTCCGCACGCCGATCACGCCGTCTTCGGTATTTGCGCCGCGGCTCACCGAGTCGAGGTCGAACTGGTCGTCTTGGATCGCATGGATGAACTCATGGGCGAGAATCACTTGGCCGTTCGGAGAGTCGTAATCCCGATCAACGACGGTGATCGAACGGCTACCGCGGCTGTAATAGGCCGCAATCGCCTCGATCAAGTACTCGGCCTGCGCCTCGGTCAGGCTGTCGGCGGCAGGCGGCAAGAACCCCATGAGACGGAGTCCGCGCGACTGCGGGTCTTCACCGGTGAGATCGTTCAAATCAAGACCAGCGCGAACCTCCTGCGCATGCTGGTCGACCGAAATCGTCCGAACCGGGGGCATCGAGAACTCTTCGGCGCCGAGCGTTGCCGCGACTGCGTCGTAGATGCCCTGCTGGCAGGCGCTGCTCGCGATGTCGCAGGTGACCAGATTATCGACCGTGATGACGACCCGGGTTGGCGTATCGCCTTCCCCGCAGCCGCTCGCGACGAGCGCAAGCACGATAAGCAAGCGTAGATACCCCATCTGCTGAGTATGCGGCCGGGGGTCGCCGACGGCCAACTCGGCGCCTTGCCGAGAGGCATGCTCGATGGCCCGTACCGCCGCCGCAGGGCGCCGGGCATCGATCCGGGTTTGTTAGAAAGTTCGCAGTACAGGTCGCAAGCACCTGGAATGGCTGGAGTTTTAATGGTGCTGCGTGTCCCGGTCGAAACCGTTACGCTGAATATTCGGTTTGGAGGACACAACTTCAGGCCGAAATCGTCGATAGCCCCCCTACATCGGCATGTCAGCCCCCTCAACTGTCTCATCGCGTGCCCGCCGGGGCTCGCCGCTTCTTCTCTTCTGTCTGCTCGCTGCCGCTAGCTGCGGCGAAATCACCTGTCCGGACCCCCTCACCAACGTCGACGGCGTCTGCGAGAAGGTCAACCGGGCCCCCCAGCCGGTCCCGGTCCCCGAGCTGAGCGAGAACCCGGAGCGATGTGATGGCCTCGACAATGACGGCGACGACGCGGTCGATGAGGACTGGCCCGAGCTCGGCCAGCCTTGCGGCGAGGGTCGGGGCCAGTGCACGCCGGGGCGATACCTCTGTAGCGAGGACGGTGAAGGCGTGTTCTGCGAGGGAGCCGTCGGGCCCAGAGACGAGATTTGCGACGGGCTCGACAACGATTGCGACGGTGTACCCGACAACGGTCCAGAGGAGATCTGCGACGGGCTCGACAACGACTGCGACGGACTGATCGACGAAGGCGTCTGGTCGGTGAAACAGCGAGAGCTTCCGGACCACAGCAGCGTCGCTGCAGTCGACGACGGTTTCGCGGTCACCCGAGTGACGGGGAGCGTCCTTCGGATCGAGACCTACGAGCCGTCCGGCGAACCCACCGGCCACTCGGACGAGGTCACCCTGCCCTATGCGGACATCGATTTCCTAGAGTCGGATGCAGCGGGAAGCCGCTTACTCGTCGTGTTCGGTGGGCGGGAGTTTCACCTCGTGGAAGCCCACGTCGATTCAAGCCGGATCCCGATCATCGTGGAGGAGCAAGAGGTGCACGAGGACTGGCACCAGGGCATCGACTTCGGCGTGTTCCGACCGCCTCTGCAGCCCCGCATCTCGGCCGCCCCGACGCGGCTTGTCGGCTACCGCGACCTGATCACCTTCGCGCTATCCGCCGCAACGAATGATGGGTTCGACGGACTCATGGCAGCACCAACGCCGACGGAGCCCATCCCGGCGGACGCCCGTTTCGATGCGGCTGGGCCGTTCGTCGTTTGGGAAGAGGCCGACAACGTCCGCACAGGGTCGCTGCTCGATGACGGAGACTTCCTACTGCGGATCGATGTCGCGCATGGAACGCACCCTGCACTCGCCATGCGGAGCGGCGGGCCCGGTCTGGCCTTCCTGCAGAACGGCCGGATCCTCCTGAGCGAACTCGGCGGGCTCTCGCTGCAATGCCTCGAGGGAGGGTTTTGCAGCAGCGACATCGGAGCCGCGCCCATCGCGGTGAGGCACGGCACCGCCCTCGGCCTGGCGTACGAAGAGCAGCGCGACGTCTGGGTCGTCGCCGCCAGCGAGACGTTGATGGTCGTGGGGCGTTCGGCGGATGGCGCGGTTCTGATGCAGTCGCAGACGAGTGAGATCGGTGCTGGGGCGACCACTCGAATCGACGCAGCCACCAGCAGTGGGACCGCGGCGATCGTTCAATCCACCGAGAACGGCGCCTCCATCCTCAGCTTCATGGGGTGTTTGTAAGGCGCTTCATGCGATGGTTCGCTCGCGTCGCCGTGGCAGCGCTCTTGCTGCTGGAAGTGTCGTCGGCGGACGCCCAGCAGCCCCTCGGATCGGCTGCGACCAAGCGCTGGCTGGTCGTCCCCGCGATCGACGGTGAACGCTCAGTCCGCGAGCTCGCCGGCATCGAGGCAGCTCACCGTGCCGCGGAGGCATTCCGCACCGAGCTCGTCCTTCGTGGTGAGTCCACCTATGCGCCAGACCGTGCCTCCGAACAGTTCGAAGCGCTCGGCTCTGCGCCTGCACCCGAGGTGAGTCAAAGCGACATCGACCGATGGGTGGAACGGTCGGGTGCAGCCGTGCGGTACTTGGCCCGTGCCGACTACAAGGCAGCACGTCGCGAGCTCAAGGCGGCACAGCACCTCGCCAACCGCGCCGCCGAGGAGCTCAACCGCGAGGCGGCACGGGCCCAACAGGTCCTCGACACCTGCCTTTTCATGGTTCGCGCGTACGTCGAGACCAACAAGCCCGAGGAGGCACGGCGCCAGGCTCGGGAGTGCCGGCAGCTGGTGCCGAGGGTCGAACCGAGCGCATTTCGACATACGCCCGAGGTGCACGACCTGCTCGCCGAAGTCGACGCGCAGATGGCATCGGAAGCGCCGGGCACCGTGGCGGTCACCAGCGACCCCGCGGGTTGCCTGTTTCGGATCAACGGAGTCGAGATGGGACGGACACCGCTCGACGGCATCGAGCTTCCGGTGGGGCTCTACCGGATGCAGGTCGAGTGCGATCCGGGCAAGCGAGGACGTATTCATCGGGTCCGCGTGGCGAGCGGAGCCAACCGGCTGTCCTTCGACGGGGCGCTGGAGCGGGCGGTGCACACACGTACCGTGCTGCACCTCAGATATCCGAGCACGGAGGCATGGGGCCTGCGTATGGCCCACGCAGCCGAAGTGGACGCAGTGATCGGAGGCGAACGAGAGCTCGTGGTGAGCGGCCTCGGCAGGAGCACCCTGCGAATCGACAGCAACGGCGACGGTCTCGAGCCCGCATCGGTGTGGATACCTGCGGTGGCCGGCACACCAGATACGGACGACGTCGCCCGTGCCCTCGATGCGCTCATGGCGGGCCGCTCGGTCGATTTCACCGGCCCTCACCCGCTCGCGCGGGCGGGTGGGCAGGCCAAGCCTCCCGAGGCGACGGCTCTGCCGGCCTCCCCGGCCGGCGCACCCACCGTCAGCGTCGCAGCGCCCGAGTCGAGGCCTCGCCCGCGGGAGCAGCGGGTGGCGGGCTGGACGCTTTTCGGCCTGGGCTCGGCCAGCGTCGGAGCCAGCATCGGGCTGCACGTCTGGAGAGGCGAGCTCGGTGAGCGCCTCGTCGGCTCCCCGGCAAGCCTGAGTGACGCCGAGCGCTGGAACAACGCTCGGATCGCAGTGTGGACCACGGCTGCGTTTGGCGGTGCGGCAGCGAGCGCAGGCCTGCCGCTGCTCCTTCCAGGTCGACGTCGCACGCCCTGGTGGGGTTGGACCCTCGGCGCGCTGGGGCTCGGCCTGAGCGGATACGCGATCTACGAAGGTGTCACGATGACGAACTGTCCGGAGCCCTTCATCGCGGACGAGTCGGCCGTGCGCGCATGCGTCGAGCGCGGCCAAGAGGCTGGCCGCATTTCCTTGGCGCTGGCCGGCGCCGCTCCGCTCCTCACGGTCCCGCTCGTCTACCTGATTCGACCTCTTCGCGCGGAGCCGTCGGTTTCCGTGAGCACCGGCGGCGCCGTGGTACAGCTTCGCAAGGTGTTTTGATGCGAAGCGGGGGGTACAACCGGAGCTGGGAGGTGGCGCGCTCGCAGCGGTGCGCAAGGATCGTGTCAAGGAGGCAGTGCGACGCGCACTCGAAGCGCGCGGTGCAATGGCCTGGTGGATCGTCGGCGCCAAACGTCGCCGACCGCAGGGCGCAGAGGCGGAACGCCCCGTGCTGGCCCTTCACCCCAGGCGTGTTGACTTGCGGCTTCGGTTTTGAAAGAGGGTAGGAACATGAAGTGGGCCCTTTGCTTTCTTGTATCGCTTCTACTGGCCACGGCCTGCGTCGTGGAGGACCAGCCAGTCGCCGACGGCGGCACGGGGGGAACCGGCGGAACTGCTGGTGACGCCGGCAATCCCTGCGGCTGCCCCGACGACCGCCCCGTCTGCCTCGACGACATGACCTGCGTCCAGTGCACGGCCGAGGACTCGGGCGCCTGCGACAGTAGCGCCCCCGTCTGCGACCCGGACAGCAACATCTGCATCTGCCGGAACGACGACGACTGCACGGACCGGTCAGCCGCCAAGTGCGACACCGAGACCCGCACCTGCACGAGCTGCGACGAGAACACCCAATGCGACGGCGTCGACGGCCTCGATGCAACCAACAACGCCTGCAACCCCGACGGCGGGTGCGTGGACTGCACGATAGAGACCGAGGCGGAGACGTGTCCGGACGGGGACAGTTGTGATCCGCGGGCAGAAGCATGCACCGGCGTCCCAATCGGAAGTCTGGTCGAGTGCGACGCCTGCGTAGCCGACAACCAATGCGGCGACGGAACAGGTCCGTCACTCGCGTACAGATGCGTTCCCTTGGACTATCAAGACCAACGGTACCCAGACGAGAGCACAGGTTTCTGTCTGAAGAGCATCGAGCTGGGCGGGAGCTGCAACAACCCATTCCGGATCGTCGTTACCAAGCCGAGCCTCTCCGGCGAACCACCGGACGCCTACTGCGGGATCAACGAAGGGCTAACGACGTGCGATGCGGTGCAGGCCCTAGTCGAAGACACTGAATGCGATCCGGAGAATGGAGACGACGATTGCCCGCAACCAGCAGGTCTATGCCGAGAGCTTCCTGGTGCGCTGAACCGATGTACCTATCGGTGTAGTGACATCGTCGAGTGTAAGTCGCCGCCGGCCCCGGGATCGACTTGCGAAGACGCCAGTGGCGCAAGCATACCCTATTGCGGCGGCTAGCACTCGCGCTTGCTCTCACTGAACAACCGCATCGAGTTCATCGACGCGGAGGCGACAGAGGTGCAGTCGGCCGCCTCCGAGGCGCTCGGATGTTCAGCAGCGCCACCGCGGACCTGTGATACGGTCACGGCGCAATGTCGATTCGACCCGCAGCCAACAAACTTAGGCACAAAGACTTCATGGGCTCTCCGTCCACTCATCGTTTTCGACCTGGTCGCGTGCAGTCGTGTGAGCTCGCAGGCTCGCTCCTTGCCTCTTTCAACCTCGAAGGAGAGCCGTGGAGTTCTCACGTGCTCGACGTATCGAGCACTGGCCTTGCACTTGAGGCAGTCTCCTCGCCATGTCCGCCTGGAAGCGTCCTGACAAACCTTGACCTGATCTACGACGGCGCGCTGGTTTGGTCGGGCTCCGCAGAAGTCATCTATCAGGTCGGCGAACCTCCCGGTCGGATCGGAGTCAGGCTCACGTCCGGCTTGATCGAGGTGTCCGAGCTTCAATACCGAAACACCTTGCACGGATCGGACGCGTCGGCAGCCATCGAGCTTACGGTTCGGGCGGCGGCAACTCTGCCTGATGCATGGCGTGCAAGAGTGGCGGACGCGCATCATTTGCTTCAGGTCGCCCGGTCTCACTTCGATGCCTGCGAGCAAGAACTCGTCAACCTCGGCACAGAGAGACTAGAGCGCGAACCCGCTCTCATTCGCGCTTTCTACGATGCGTGGGCTCCCAAGTACCGGGCTGTATTTACGGAGCTTTATGAGCTATCTATGCCTTTCGACCACAAGCAGATCGAACTGGCTAGCCACTACGCAGAACATCACCTCTACCCATTGCTTCGTGGTTGCCCGCTTCACAGAAGATCGCATGACAAACCGTCCGGCTATGCCGGGGACTACCAGACGATGCTTCTCTGCTCTGGTCCCGACTACCTGGCGGGGACCGTCTACGAGCGCTTCCTCTACTGGGTCGCACGCAACTACACGATGGTGAAGACCGTTCCGGCGAGGCAACGCTTCCTGCGCAACCGCATGGCGGAGACCGCGAAGAGCAGGCTAGGCGTCAAGAAGGTCGTTTCAATCGCCTGCGGTCCTGCTGTAGAGATCCAAGAGTTCGTTAGGACGATGGAGCCTACGCCGTTCCAGTTCGTGCTCGTCGATCAGGACGAGGCGGCGCTGGCTTATGCGAACGACAAAATTGCCGCAGCAGTGTTGGCCAACCCGAAGCTGGGTGATGAAGTGCAGGTGGAATGCCTACATCTCTCGGTGAGACAACTGATGAAACCCGACTCGGAGGAGCTCATAGCCTCGATTAGGAAGCTCGAGGACGCTACCTTGGTGTATAGCGCTGGGCTGTTTGATTACTTTCCCGATGGCGTAGCGCAAAAAGTGCTCATGAGACTGTACGACTTCCTGGGAGAAGGTGGACGCTTGCTGGTCGGTAATCTGCGGGAGACGCCCGATACGACTTGGTTGCTGGACTACGTGCTGAGCTGGCCGCTGGTCTACCGTACCCGGGAGTCTATGGAGTCGTTGGCTAGCGTACTCAAACCGAGCCCTCGAACATTGCGCATCAGCTTCGATGGCACTGAACGCTGTCTGTTTTGGGACATTGAACGACCAGGGTGAAGAATGAGCGGCGGGGGGGGCACCGACAGCTTTGAAGCAACGCAGCGAAGGCCCGACCTCGCCGCCGAGTTGACAGCGACTAACGTCGACCTACTCGTCGCCTCGGCCCCCATCATCAGCGTCTTCTTTTTGATTTGGGCGGGCTTCGACTGGTTCATCGCTCGTCCCATCTGGACAGACCTCTTGGCGGTGCGTGCGCTGGTCGTGACCGTAAACACGGGAGTCGTTGTATGGGCTTCGAGGTCCAATCACCCATCGCGAGGCGAGATCGGTTTTTGGCTCTGGCTTCTGATTTGGTCTTTGGGGATTTCGTCGATGCTGCCGTTCGTCTCCGAAGGTTTCAACGCGTATACCGTTGGTCTTTCGATCGCTCTTATTGGAGCCGGTATACTCCCCTACTGGTCGCTCCCGTGGTCGCTTTCGGTGGTGGTCGCTTGCGCGACGGTCGCGAGCATTGGGGGGTTCTTCTCACGTCCGACAACCAGTGAGCTGCTTACATTCGTCTTCATGATTCTGACCACGTCAACGGTGAGTGTCGTCAGCGCGGTCTTCCGAATTCATCTCAAAAGGAACGAGTTCGATGCTCGGGTGGAGCTAGAGCGTTCCCGTGGAGCCGAGCTACAGCGTTCGAATGAGCTGAGTGAAGCGCTCGACCGGCTCGCGAGAACCGACAAGATGAAGAACGAGTTCTTTGCGAATGTGTCGCACGAACTCCGCACTCCGCTCACGCTGATCCTGTCCCCAGTCGATGACCTTCTAGATAAGGTGAAGGCCGGTCCCGAAAGCGAAGCCCTGAAAGTTGTACGGAGGAACGCGACCCGTTTGCTCCGAATGATTGATGATCTCCTCGATCTGGCGAAGCTGGAAGCTGGAGGGCTCCGCCTCCGAGTCACGCGGGTGGACATGGAGGAACTCACGGAACAATGCACACAGAACGCTGTCCCCGCTGCGAAAGCCAAAGGAATCGAGATGTCGTGGTCCACACACGGTGATCCGGCAGAGGTTTTTGGTGACCCGCACCGAATCGAGATCGTGCTCACCAATCTCATCGGGAACGCGATGAAGTTCACCCCGCGCGGCGGGTCGATCGAGGTCAATCTCTTCCACAATCCGGCCGGGACGGCCGTCGAAGTGAGCGACACGGGCCCCGGGATACCTCGTGACGAACAAGACCGAATCTTCAATCGATTTCACCAAACCGAAACGTCGGCCCGTCGACGGCAAGGTGGCGTCGGAATTGGGCTTGCTCTCGCACGGGAGCTAGCGCAGTTGCACGGAGGCTCGCTGACGGTCGAAAGCGAGCCTGGAAAGGGTTCAACTTTCACGCTCTTCCTCCAAAGCGGGAAAGGACATCTGCATACGGAGATCGTCGAGAGGAGGCAGCTGCAGACTGAGCTTCACCCCGGTCGGCGCCTCGAGGATCGTGCTACGGAGGCGCCTTCGGTCAACCAGCTCACCGTCGAGCGACGACGCAGTCAACCACCGCGGGAACGGGTACTGTTGGATCGGGGCCGGCTGCCGCGAATTCTGGTCGCGGAAGATGAGACCGACTTGCGCGGTTTCATTGCCGAAGTTCTCGGGGCGAACTACCTGGTGGACGCAGCGAAGGATGGCGGCGAAGCACTTGAGCTTCTGAAAGCGAACCGTCCCGATTTGATACTGACGGATTTGATGATGCCCGAGGTGAGAGGCCTAGATCTAACCCGCACCGTGAAGGGGGACCCGTCTCTGCGGCACATTCCGATCATTCTTCTAACTGCGCGCGGAGAGAACGAGGCGGCGATCGAGGGCTACGAGGCGGGTGCTGACGACTTCGTGTCAAAACCCTTCCACGCGAAGGTTCTCGAAGCTCGTATCCGCGCCCACATCAAAATGCGGGGGCTTTCGCTTCAGCTTGCTGACCAAGCGCGCTTGGCCTCCGCGGGAACGTTGGCGGCGGGGCTTGCCCATGAGGTCAAGAACCCACTGAACGCGGCGGTGAATGCGGCGCGCGTTCTCTCGGACGGTGGATCGAAGCGCGTTTCAAACGAGAAGCTCATGGCGCTCATCATCGACGCGCTAGCGCGCATCGACGCGATCATCTCGGCGCTCGATGCCCATGCTCGGCCTGCCGATGGCGAGGACCTGGCTCCGTGCAACGTGCGCGACGCGGTTTCGTCGACGCTGAACCTTCTCGACCACAAGCTCAAAGGGCGGATTGAGGTCCACCAGGACTACGAGGCGACCGGCGACATCTATGCACCGGCACGGGCTTTCAATCAGATTCTTCTCAACCTGGTCGACAACTCGATTCGGTCAGGCGGAAAGAACATCTGGATTGAGCTCCGGCAGGCGGACAAGTTGGTAAAGGTCGCCGTCTCCGACGACGGGCCTGGGGTGCCGCCCGACGTGGTGCATCGAATTTTCGACCCGTTCTTTACAACCAGAGCGGAAGGCGAAGGGACGGGGCTTGGCCTCCACCTCAGTCGAAGAATCGCGCAGGAGTGTGGGGGTGAGCTAAGATATGAGCCTAGGCCCGGAGGGGGGGCGCGCTTCGTGATGGAGATTCCTGTGATGGAGCAGGCGGCATGACCGCGCACGTGTTGTTCGTCGATGACGAGGAGCCGAATCTCGTCGTGTTCGAGGCGGTGTGTGGGGACGAGTTCCCCGTGTTGACCGCTTCGAGCGGTGCGGCCGGGCTCGAGCTGATGAGGGAACACGAGATTGGGGTCGTGCTGACCGACCAGCGCATGCCGGGCATGACGGGCATCGAGCTCCTGGAAAAGGTCGAAGTCGAATACCCGGACGCGATTCGATTGCTGATCACCGCGTACTCGGACCTTCAAGCCGCCGAAGACGCGATCAATCGGGGGCACGTGCGCCGCTACATGCGCAAGCCTTGGGAGCCGGAGACGCTTCGCGCCGAGCTTCGCGATGCGATCGATCTCTACACGCTGAACACCCGGGTGAAGGAGCTCGAGCAACGACTCCTCGACACCGAGCGGGCCTACTCGCTCAGCGTCGTGGCTACTGGGCTCGCCGAGGAGCTTCGGCACCCCGTCGGTTGGATTCGGAACAACCTTACGGTCATCGAGACTTCCGTCGACGCGGCCATGGCAGCGCTCGAAGAGGAGACGCCGAACGTGAACCGCGCGCGCGGCACGCTCGCACAGGTGGCCAACGCCGTTACCGATGCCCGCGATGGCGTGAAGCGAATTCTCGAGCTGACCGATGAGATGTCCAAGGGGCCCGAAGAGGCGCCTGCTGAAGTCGTCGACCTGGCAGATACGGTTCGCGTGGCGCTCCGCAAAGCAGAGAGCAGCGGGCTTCGCGGCCGCGCGCTCATCGAGGTAGCCACCGGCGTGGAGCCAAAAGTGTTGGCGCCTCGAACCAACATCGTGCAGATCGCGCTCAACTTGCTCGCCAACGCGATTCAGCGTGCTGCAAACCGCGAAGCCGGCCAAGGAGTCGTCCGAATCGCTACAGCGATCCTCGGCGGCAAGGCCGTGCTCGATGTGTCCGACACGGGCCCGCCAATCGAAGGTGATCTCGATGCGGTCTTCAAGCCGTTTGGCACCGGAGGTCGGCTCCAGGGCGCTGGCGTAGGGCTTGCGATCTCGAAGCGCATCGCCGAAGAGCTCGGCGGCGAGCTCGAAGTATCCGTGATCGACAACAAAGAGACGCGCTTCCGTCTGACGCTACCTCCAGCGCCGGACGGTTCGGTGTGACATGACTTTGGAGACGAGACCCGGCGCGCACCAGTTCGGGCTCATCTTCGACGAAGCGGCTTGGCCACTACTTTACGTTCGGTTTCCCTCGAAGCCGTTGAGTGACGAGGGTTTCGAGCACTTCATCGTTCGCTACACGGCGATGGTCGAACGGCGTGTTCCCTTCGCGACGATCCTCGATTCACGCGGACTGTCGACTGCCATCACGGCGCAACAACGAAAACGGCTCACCGAATGGTTCGACGTCACGGGGGACCTCGCCGGTGAACACCACTTCGGCATCGCCGTGCTGATGAGCAATCCGATCATCCGGGGCGCCCTCAAAGCGGTCACCTGGATCAAGCCAATCCCGGTGCCGATCCATCCATTCGGATCGATCGCCGACGCCGCCCCTTGGATCCGAAGTGTCTTTGCCGGACAGAACGTTCCGATGAACGCAGCGATGGAGTCGCTTCTTTCGAACCGAGGGTAACGCGCGCTACTTCACGGCATAGCCCGTGGCGCGGACGAGTGCTGCGACATCCGACTCGCTCAGCGACCCCTCGACCGTCGCTTGGCTCGGGTCGAAGGTCACCGTCGCCGCGGTGACACCGTCCGCCTCTTGCAGGGCGCGCTCGAGCTTCCTTGCGCAGTTGTTGCAGGTCATGCCCTCGACCTCCAGGGTGAGTGCGGCGGCGGTCGTCGGCCGCCGACGCGCGACTGTCACGCGCAGATCGTCGACAGCGAAGTACAGGAACAGGATACCGAGGACGAAGGCCGAGGCCCAGGCCCACCAAGGGTGTCCGTGCTCGTGAACGGCACTGCCGAGTGCTTCGAACGGGATGAAGGCGTCATAGACGTACGCGAGGACGACGCTCCCAACAACGACCGTGGCGAGGTAGATGCCGAGCACGCGGTTGCCGAAGGCCCGCTTGACGGCACCGATGGTCGCCACGTTCGTCGCCGGACCTGCCATCAGGAAGACGAGCGCAGCGCCGGTGGGCATCCCCTGCAGGATGAGAGCGGCCGCGATCGGGACCGATGCGGTTGCACAAACATAGAGCGGCACCGCGATCAGGAGGACGCTGAGGCCCATGAGCGCCGGATGCATGTTCGTCCAGGCCGCCATGGCGTCCGGCGGAACCCAAACCGTGATCGCGGCCGAGGCTACGACGCCGAAGACGATCCAGCGCCAGATCGGACGGAACACGTCGACGATGTGCTCGAAGAAGCCAACCGTGGTGTGCGGAACCGCTGCGTCGGCGAGAGCGCCCTGCTCTTGCGCGCCGTCGGGGTCGAGGGCTTCCGTCGCCACGCCGCCAACGAGGCCCATGACGAGAGCGCTCAGGCACTTGAAGATCGTAAACGGCCAGCCGAGGAAGGAGGCGCTGACGAGCAAGGAGTCGACGCCGGTCTGCGGCGTGCTGATGAGAAAACCGACCGCCGCGCCGTCACTGGCTCCGTCCTTCTTGAGACCGAGACCCGCCGGGATCACACCGCAGGAGCAAAGCGGCAGAGGCACCCCGAGGGCGACCGCCTTGGCAACGCCCGAAACGCCGCGAAACTGGCGACGCGCGAAATCACGCGGTAGCAGAACGTGCAGCAACCCGGCCGCCGCGGCACCAAGAAGTAGCCACGGCGCGAGTTGGAGCCAGACCTGCCACATCGCCTCGACCATGAGTGACGATATGGGTCTGCGGCGGGATTCGTGCAATCCCCCTCAGAGGGAGACGTCGCCGAGCCTGTTGCTCTGGTAGCCCGCAGCTTGCATCGCTTGGATGAGCGCGGTCGCCGGATGCGCGCCTCCGCCGTCGATGTGTTCGCCCGGATTGAAACCGCCTGCGCGCCCAGCAAGTAGCATCACCATGTTCTCTACGGAATGAGTTTGGTTCTGTGAGGTGCCGTCATTCAGCTGACGTCCGTGACCGGCCTCTGCGGTGAAGACGATCATCGAGTTGTCGAGCACACTGCCACCCGCTTCCGGCGTGTTCCGAAGCTTGTCGATGAGGTACGCGTAGTGCGACACGTGCCACTGAAGCAACCCCGCCGAAGGAATCTGACCGCGGTTGTTCGGGTCGCCGTTGTGACCGACCTCATGGACATCGCCGCCGACGGACGCCCAGCGAGAAGGTCGCACCGTTCCGTCGAGCGTACCAAGACCGTCGGCGATGGGCCGTGCATTCATGTGCGATTGAAACGCCGTGATTTGGAGAGAGGCCGCACGCGTCAGATCACAGACGAAGGCCATGTGAATGAGGTCGGCGAAGATGCGCGAGCGTCGATGTTCGTCGCTGTAGCCCGAGCCCGGCGAGACAGAGCCGCTTCCCCCACCCTCGTGGTCGCCACCTATGGCCGGGTCGGCGCCGGGGTCGGTCGGCGCGACGCATTGACCGCTGGCGATGGGCGGGAGTGCGCTGATGCGTGCTTCGAGATCGCGAATCTCGTCGAAGTGTCGTTCGAGGCGTTCCTTGTCAGCCTGGCCGACGTTGTTGACGAGCTGGGCACGCTTCTCGAGGACGAGGTCGAGCACACTCCGGCGTGCACGCATTTCGAAGTCGAATCTCGCTGCATCTTCATCTCCGTCGGGAACGAAGCCGGTGAAGAGCGAACGGTAGGCGACTTGAGGACTCGCCTGCGCCTCGATGCGGGCGCTCCGCCCTCCCCCGGGCCCGTAGGAAATGTACTGCCGGCCAGCGAAGCTGTAGCCGCTCACGTAGAATCCAGGCTGTGCACGAAAGACCAGAGACTTGTGGGTCGTCTGCCCGGCATTGAGCTCAGCGATCACCTGGTCGGACGTGATACCGTTGCAGACGTACTCGGCAGAAGTCGAGCGGGTCCCCGAGAGCAGTGGACTGCTGCCACCGCCATGGAAGTCCCGATAGGCTCCGCCAGCGGGGACCGCGCCGCCGTCGGTGGAGTTCGCGTTGAACGGAATCGCGAGGTTCGAGATCATCGTGAAGTCGTTCTGCATCGACTGGAGCGGAAGAAGCGGCGTCGTGAGCGCATAGCCCCGGCCGTACTCAGTATCGGCGATGTAGTGTCCGCCCTCGGTCACGTTCTGCCCATCGACTCGACTTGCGTTCTTGGCGTAGTTGTCCCCGCCGAGCGCCTGTCCAGCGAAAAAAATCGCGTAACGGGATGGCGCAGACTGGGCGACGCTCCGCCTCGCCGGGAGCATGCACTCGAGGAACGGAAGGGAGACCGCCGCACCGGCCATCCCGCGAAGCACCGCGCGGCGCTTGAGCTTGATCGCCATGGTTAGATGCCCTCCTGTGCGTACCGGGCGAACCGCTCGGACGCGATGAAGTCGACGATGAACGCCTTGAAGTCGTGATTCCCGGCGCGGAACGCCTCGGTCATCTCCCCACGAAGCGCTTCCTCGTATTCCGTCAGCTCTCGACCGAGCGCAAACCTAAGGAACTGCTCGACGGCGCAGGCATCGACGTAGTCGTTGTCGACCAAGAGCTGCGAGAGCTCGCCTGGCCCACTGAAATCGCCGATGCCAACGATCTCGCCGGAACCCTCGATCGTGCATTCCGGCAAGCCGTCGTCGTGCTCACGGTATCGACCGGCGATGTCGAAGTTCTCGAGACCGAAACCGATTGGATCCACCAAGCTATGGCAGCCGGCGCAACTCGTCGATTGGTCGCGGTGTTCGGCGTAGCGCTCGTACTTGCACAGGGCATCCATCGCGCCCTGCGGTGGCTGGTCGGCATCGACATTCGGTGGTGGACGCGGGACCGTCTCGCACATCAACCGCGTCCGGACGAGAATGCCGCGCTGGGTCGGGCTCGTGTCCTCGAACTTGCTGAACGCGGCAAGAAGCGTCCCGTGACCCAGAATGCCGGCTCGGCCCGTGCCTTCATAGGAGACCCAGCCTTCTCCGCCATCGGGGCGCGGAAGGCCGTAATGATCGGCGAGCGAGTCGTCGACGAAGGTCTCGTCCATCGTGAAGAGGCGAAGGTAGCTCCCCGGCTCGTCGAGGATGACGCGGTCGATGAGCGCGCTGGTCTCCCGATTGAACGCCGAGACGAGCTCGGCCGTGTGTGGAATCGAGCGGTAGCCGAGCCACATGGCGTGAAAGCGGTGGAGCTGCTCGCGGGCCTTTGGGTGAGCGAGCATCCGCTCGGCTTCGGCTCGCCGTCCGTCGGCGCTGTCGAGTCTTCCCTCGGCAGCCGCCGCGAAGAGCGCGTCATCGGGCATCGTCGCCCAGAGCAGGTACGACATGCGGTTGGCGATCTCGTACGCGCCGAGCTCTCTCCATCCGGGCTCGCCTCCGGGCGTTCCGCGCTCGACACGGTAGAGAAGCTCCGGGTCCTGGATGGCAGCGGAGACCACAAGCTTCACGGCGGTATAGAAATCATTTTGGACCGCGGTGTTGTTCTCGGAGGCGAAGGACAAGAGCGGGAGGTAGGCATCGATGTCCGTGCTCGTGGTGGGTCGCCGCAGTGCGCGTGGCAAGAAGCTTTCGAGGAACGCCCGGAAACAGGCCGCATCGCCCGGGTCGGATGGCAGGCAGGGTACGAGCGCGTCGCGACGAACTGGATCACTGACCACTCCCTCGGCGACCTGCTCGGCCAACACCTCGATCGAGGTAATGAGGGCGTCCGAGGCCTGCTGAATCGTGTAGTCGTTGTCGAAGGGTCGAAACTCGTCTTCGTTCAGGAGGCGGCTCGCCGGGGCCGTGGTTTCGCCGACCAAGTCCCGGAGCGTATTGTCGAGCTCCGCCTGAGAGAGTCGGCGAACGCCGGTCTGAATTGCGAGCAGCGGATCGACCGAAGGGGGTCCAGCCACCCCATCGGTCGGGTCGCTGCGATCACCCGAAGACCCGATTTCGCCGGAGCACGCCAGAAGCCCGAAAATCGTGATCAGGCTCAAAACACGAAGGAGCATCCCAGTCAGTATTCCAGCGCCCTAGCCCAAGATCGAAGGCTTTTAACCCAAAAGCGTGAATTTGTGATGTACCCGTCTTAACGGCTGGAGATGTGCCCGCGCGGCGGCAGGAGGGCCCGAAGCTCCATCGAGGCCGGGCGCGGGATCCCCCGAAGCCAGGCGACGCCGCCCTTCTTGAACCGCAGCCAAGGTCCGTGTGGGTCGCCGGTGGTGAGCAACGACAGGGTGTCGCTCATCCAGGGCTCGTGACCTACGCAGGCGACCTGCTCTCCTTCGAGCGAAGCGAAGAACTCCGGCCGCGGCGGTTCGGCCAAGCCCTCGGCCGGAATCATAGCGCCGTCGGTGATCGGGGCGAGCAGCTCGGCGGTCTGCGCCGCGCGGAGCCAGGGGCTGTGATACACCCGGTCGAATCGAAACCCGGCTCGACCAAGACTCCGCACGACTGCTTCGAAGCGCGAACGTCCTTTGTCGGTGAGTGCGCGATCGGCATCGAGCAAGTCCGGGCGTCGCTCCTCGGCAATCGCGTGGCGAACGAGGAACAGATCCACGACGCTACTCCGCTTCGAAGCCGGTGAGCTTCAGGCCAATGGGTTTGACCCGTCGCTGTTCTCGCTCGAGGTCCGCACGGGCGAGGGGATGGGCTTCGAGCCACTCGTCGTTGAAGCTGAGCTTGAGCTTGTTGCCGCTCGCCTTGACGTGAGGGAGCGGGACGATTTCCGGGTCGCGGTTCCGATTCAGTAGTACGGCGAGACGGAGCAGCGCACAAAGCCTCTTGGCCTCGGTACGAAGCTCATCGGGTAGCGGCTCGAAGAACGACTCGTCGACCTTCCGTCGGTGACCGCGGATCAATGCAGCGACGAGAGCCTGCTCGTCTCTCGAAAACCCGGGAAGATCGGACGAGGCAACGAGATAGGCTCCGTGCTTGTGGTGTCCGGTGTAGTTCACCGCGAGCCCGATTTCGTGAAGCTGCGCCGACCAGGCAAGCGCATGAGCGGCATCCGCGGAACGCAGCTCCCAGTCGTCGACCACTTGGCCGAGCAGACCGAGCGCGGTGGCCTGAACCCGATCGGCGTGGCGCTGGTCGATCGAGTAGCGTGTGGCGAGCATGGCGATGGTCCGATCCCGCGGGTCTTCGTCGTGAAGCCGCCCCAGCATGTCGTAGAGCAAGCCTTCACGAAGCGCGGTCGGAGAGACCCACATCTCGTCGATCCCGAGACGCTCGAAGACCGTGCTCAGGATCGCGAAGCCCCCCGCAAACACGGGTTTGCGGTCGGCTTCGAGGCCAGGGAGCTCGAGCCGGTCGAGCCGGCCTGCGGTCATCATCGCCTGCTCGAGCTTGGTGAGGCCTTCGGCCGTGATCGGCCCGTGAGCCCAGCCGGCTTCGTTCAGGATTTCCGCGATCGAGCGAATGGTGCCCGAGGCGCCGATAGCGCGCTCCCAGCCCTCTTCGCGAAGTCTCGCCTCGACGGGCTGAAGCTCGAGTCCGGCGGCGATCTTGGCTGCCGCCATCCGCTTTCGGCTCACCTTGCCGTCGCGAAAGAACTGCTTCGTGAACCCGACGCAGCCCATGAACATGCTGTGTACCGAGACGGGCTCGAAAGCATCGCCAATGATGAACTCGGTGCTCCCGCCGCCGATGTCGACGACCAGGCGGCGAGCAGGCGCGCCGGCAATGCCATGTGAGACACCGAGGTAGATCAAGCGAGCCTCTTCACGCCCTGAGATGATCTCGATGTGGTGACCGAGCGCATCGCTCATCTCGTGGATGACCTTGTGGGAGTTCCGTACCCGTCGAAGCGTGTTGGTCCCCACAGCGCGGACCTGCTCGGTCCCGAAATCACGAAGGCGCTGGCCGAATAGAGACAGGCATCCGATCGCCCGCTCCTCGGCTTCGTCGGACAAACGGCCGTCGTCATCGAGCCCGGCGGCGAGGCGCACCGGCTCTCGAATGCGGTCGACGATCTGCACACCGCCGTGGTCGACCCGTGCGATCACCATGTGAAAGCTGTTCGATCCCAGGTCTACTGCGGCGAGTGACTCCATCGTAGTCCTGCAGAAACTTAGCCTAGTTTGCTGCAGATGCCGCCGATTTTCGAAGCCAATCGCCAGTAGCATCATCGGCGGGAAAGTAGGACTCGATGCGCAGCTCCTGCGCGGTGACATCCATTGGCGTGCCCAGAGTCGTGAGCGTCGAGAACAGTCGAAGCCGCGTTCCGTTCTTGTGAAGATTGACGGTAACGCAAACGCGGGGCGTCGCGGTGAGGTCGACCTCGGCCATGCCACTCGGCACGGCTGGATACGCAAGCAAAGCGTCGAGGAGTCGTCTGCTCTCGCTGGTCTCGAGCTCCGTGATCGATTCGCGTTAGAGGCGATCGATGAGTAACCCCGCGACCTCGTCCCAGTTTTCCACGTAGGGTCGCACCCCGCCTGGATGGAAGAGCGAGTGCATGACGTTTTGCGCGACGATCGGGTCGCTCGGCGTATCGAGGAAAAAGGCGAACATCCTCGCGAAGGCTTGGTTCATCTTCACGAGGTCCCAGGCGCGGGTAAGCACGATCGCCGGGTACGGCTCCTGATGCGCGAGTATGGTGTCGAAGGCGTGCCGGACCGGTTGCATCTCGGGTTCGGAGAGATCGGTCTCGCGGTAGACCGGAGCGTAGCCTGCCGAGGACAGCAGCGAGTTGCGCGCGCGAAGCGGCAGATCGAGCGCACTGGCAAGGATCAGAACCATCTCGCGACTGGGGGACGCCTTGCCGGTCTCCACGTAGCTGATGTGGCGCGTCGAGACCTCGGACTCGATGGCGAGCTGCTGTTGACTCATGCGTCGAGCGGTCCGCCACTGCCGGAGGAGCGGCCCGAACCCTGGAGGAGTGAGCGCGTGCATGAAGGGAGTCTACAACGGGCTTTCGGGGTGCCGATGACCTCGGAGGTCATGGCTAGAGCGCAATCAGGGCCTCAAGGTGAGTCTCGATAAGGAGGTTCCCATGAAATTGCGTCTCTTCTCCCTGATCGCGCTGTTTGCAGTCTTCACGGCGTATACGGCGGTCATCGTCATGAACCACGGCTATACCGGCTTCATCGAGCTCGCCGAGCAAGGCGGCTGGGGGGCTCAGGTCTTCATCGACCTCTGCATCGCCCTCACGCTCTTCATCGTCTGGATGGTCCCGGATGCCCGTGAGCGCGGTCTTCCATCGCTGCCCTACGTGCTCGCAATTCTTACGACCGGCTCGATCGGCGCGCTCGCCTATCTGCTGCACCGAACGCTGAGGGAGCGAAGCGGGGCCCCGCGTCAGACGGTTCGATCGACAGTGCTCGGCTAGCGCTCCATGTAGCCGATCGCTTCGAGGTGCGCCGCGACGTCTTCGTCGAGCGCGACCGAATCCGCCGCCACCGCATCCTCGGTGGCGCGCGAACGCTGCTCGAGGAGCGTCTTGGTCGCCATGCGCACCGAGTCGGGTGAGCTCTCCGCGAGGTTGTTCTGTTCGCCCGGGTCGAGGTCCACGCGGTAGAGCTCCACGGGCGCGAGACCGCGTGGGTTGTCGGCGTTGGCCGTGATGAGCTTGTGCTCGTCGGTGCCGTCGAGCTGGCGGACCGATTCGAGCACGTTGCCCTCGTGGCTCTCTTCGGCGTACACGACGTCAGTGCCGGTGAAGAGGTCGCCGCCCTGCACGCCTTCGGGGACCTCGACCTCGAGTTGGTGAAGCAGCGTCGGCATCAGGTCGATGCTCTGCACCCAGTGGCGCACGGCCGTCCCACCACGACGGCTCTTTGGAAGCTTGACGAACAGGGGTACACGCACCTGTTCGTCGTAAAGCGTGGTGCCATGCCAGAAGCCCCCGTGGTCGTTGAACTCCTCACCGTGGTCGCTCGTGATGACGATCGTGAGGTCGTCGTAGACGCCGCGCTCTCGGAGCTCTCCGAGCAGACGTCCAAACTCTGCGTCCCAGTACGTGATCTCGCCATCATATAGGGCGGTGAGTGCAGGCGCCTCGCTCGGATCGGGGTGCTGATGGGCGGCACGCGAATAGCCGCTTCCGTCGTAGGGGTGCGCGAAGTACGGGTCGTGCGGGTCCATGTACCCGACGAACAGAAACCATGGCTCCGCGCTCTGTTGGTCGATCCAGGTGGTCACGGCGGCGTTGACCGTCGCGGCATCCTGGTAGGCCGTTCCCGGGAGCACATCACCACGGGCTGCTCGAAGCTTTTCGATTCGCTGGCGGATGAACTGCATCAGCAAGAGCTTCGCGCTCGCGTCGTCGGCGCCAAGCACGAACTCGGGCTCGAGAAACACGTAGTCATCGAACCCCTGGTGGAAGTTGAAATAGGGAGCGACGTTGAAGTTCGTGGCGAACCCGCCGGTCGTGTAGCCAGCCGGCTGCAGCGCTTCGGGAAGGGTGGTCAAGCCACTCGGAAGCGCGTCGCTCTTGGCCATCACACCGTGACTGGACGGAAGCCGACCCGTCAGAATCGAAGCAAAGCTCGGTCGCGTCCAGCTCGAATTGGCGAACGCCTGATCGAACCGGATGGCGTCCTCAGCGAACGCATCCAGATGCGGGGTGCTTCCGCCTTGGTACCCGTAGGCCGGAAGGTGGTCGGCGCGCAGCGTGTCGATGACGATGAAGAGAACGTTCCCCTCCCCGCCGCCGCCTTGCGCCGCCCGGGGCTCAGCCGACCCGGCGCCTCCTGCCCCCATCGCGAGGCTGCCGCCCAAGCCGAGCGCAAACAGCGCCAGAAGTCCGAGTGCCGTCGGTACCTGGGCGAGTCGTTCGAAGGGAGGACCGTTCAGCAGGCGTCGGAGCAGCCGCGCGAGGACAGCGCTGACGCCAGCAGCGACGAACGCGCAGGCAAGGAGAACACCGAGACCAATCGCGCTCTTCCAGACGAGCTCCTCGTGAAAGAAGTCGCGACGGATGCGGAACGCTCCGAGGGCGAAGGCGAACATGCCGAAGATCGCGGCTGCGAAGTAGCCGAACGCCTCGCGCTCCGGAAGTGCGTAGCGTTTCATCCACCGGCCACTCAGCGCGGTGGCGAAGCCCAAGCCGGCACCGAAGATGCCGCAGAAGACGCCGTAGGCCAGCGGGCCGTAGAAGAAGACGCGCGGACCCGTGGCACCAGCGGACGATAGCGCGATGACGATCGCTTCGCCGAGGCCGACGAGAATCCCGCCGAACACACCGGCGCTGAGGCCTACCGACAGGCCTCGCCATGGATGCGGCCAGGCCGCTCGAGGCGCTTTGGGGATTGCCTCGGCGACGAGCTTCTCTCGGTCCGGGTCTTCGACTCGAATCTCGGGCTCGTAACCGGACTTGCGAAGCAAGAAGATCACTCCGCCAAACGCGGACACGAACATCTCGCAGGCGAAGCCCAAGGTCGGGATCAGCACGGCAATCGCAAGCGGCAATCCGATCGCCGGGGAGGTGTAGAGGGCAACCGCCGCAGCCTCGCGAAGACCGATCCCGTTGATCGAGGCCGGAATGAGAGTGGCAAGAATCTGAAGCGACGAGGCGAAGAACACCTCTCCGAGGCTCAGCTCGACGCCGAGGGCACGAGCGGCGCATACGTAGATGAGGTTGTTGAACGCGTGGGTGCCTACGCCGAGCAGGGCCGCCTGGATGAGAAGCCGCGCCTTTCCTCGGTACGCGCCTACGGCGTCGGTGAGGGTCTGAACCCGTGCGCGAATACTCTCGGGCAGGAAGCGCGTGAAGAACAGGAAGAGCTGGGGCTGCGCCAGGAACGCGAGCCCGACGACGATGATTCCCAAGAAGACCGCGTTGACCAGCAAGACCCCTTCGGTGCCGATGAAGCGCATGCCGAAGAGGCTGCCCGCCATGACGACTGCACCGAAGGCAAGCTGACCGAGGATCATCTCGACGCCGATCGTCGCGGTGGCGCGGGCGGTCTTGCCGGTGTGCTTGGCGACGTCGTAGATGCGCCAGCCACCGAAGCCGGTGAAGCCGCCCGGGGTGAACGCTCCCCAGAAGCGGGCGATCATGATCGAGCCCCCGAGGAACCTCCACTTGGCGAAGATCCCCTGGCCGACGAGGAGCCGCTGCCAGCGGACCGTGCTGAACCCGATGGCAATGAGCTGCATCAGCACCGCGGCCGCCACCCAGCCCCATTGAAGCTCGCTCAGATGCTCGAAGAGGTCTTCCGCGCCGTCACGCCGGAGCACCTTTCGAAAGATGAACACCAGCATTCCGACCGAGAACACCAGCTTCAGAAGGAAGAAACCCACTCGCTTTGTGTTTGCCGCCACGTCCCCTCGGCCTCCCGTACCTGCTACACGCTAAAGGGTCAAATTGCGGGAGAGGTCCAGCAACTTGCGCAAGCGCGGGCCGGTTGGTAGCGACGCCCCATGCACTATCGCGCGCTGATCGGACTTGCCCTTTGGACCCTACTTGCGGCCTACGGCTGCAAGGGAAGCGAACGGAGCGCTCCGCCGGAGCCGGCGGCGCCGGAACAGGCCAAACCCGCCACGGCGACGCCCGTCGAAGAACCGGCTGCGCCTAAGGCCGCCGTCGAGGCTGAGCCCGACACGCTTCCGACGGGTCTGCTCCTCGCCTACTCGCAGTTCCAAGTCGTCGACGGCCAAGCGACGGCGAAGCCTGGACCGGCGCGCCTCGACATCCTGACCCGTGAAGGTGGCGAGTGGCGCACGGAGACGGTCGAAGACGCGCAGAGCAACGTCTTTCACAAAGCGATGACGCTGACGCCTCGCGGGCAAGCAACCGGCATCCTGACGCTTGGCGGCTCGGGGGCGTTCGTGAAGCTCTGGCGCCGTGACAAGGGCATGCTCCAACCGACGACGCTCTGGCAAGCCGAGTTCGGGGGCAAGTTCAACCGGATGCGCGATGCCGAGGTCGCCGACCTCTACGGAGACGGGACGCCGGCGATTGCAGTCGCCACCCACGACCAAGGCGTGGTGGCCGTCCTCCGACAGCGGGTGAACAAGTGGAAGGTGGAGCGAATCGATCAGAAGCCCGACACCTTCGTCCACGAGATCGAGATCGGTGACCTCGACGACGACGGAACGCTCGAGGTGTACGCCACGCCGAGCGAGCCCAACAAGCTCGATGCCGAGGCACAACACGGAGAGGTGGTTCGCTACATTCCGAAGGACAGGAAGGGCCCGGCGATCGTTGCAGACCTCGGAAAGCGCCATGCCAAGGAGATCTACGTTGGCGATGTCGACGGCGACGGTACCGATGAGCTCTATGTCGCCGTCGAGGCGCTCACGAAGGGAAGCGGGTCCAGCCTCGAGATCATCGAGCCGGTCGAGATTCGGCGCTACGACGCGGGTACGCCCCCCGACGCGAAGGTAGTCATCGCGACCATCCCCGATCGCCTGTGCCGATTCCTGACGGCCGGAGACGTCGACGGCGACGGGAAGAAGGAAATGGTCGCGGCGTCGTTCAGCAAGGGGCTTTGGCTCCTTCGCCCAGGCAAGGATCCGAAGTCCGAGTGGGGCGTCGAGAGCATCGACCGTGACTCGGGAGGCTTCGAGCACGCCGCGCTTCTCACCGACCTCGACGGCGACGGTACCGACGAGCTCTACGTGGCCGCCGACGTACAAGGCGAGCTTCGCCGCTACGTATGGGTCCGAGGCCGGGCGAAACGAGAGGTGATCCTGCGCCGCGAGATCCCGATGTCACGCATGACCTGGAACATCATGCCGGTCGAGGTCAGCGCGCTTCGGCACTAGCCTCAGGCTTCTTGAAGCCGCGGGATGAGCTCGGCGAAGTTGCAGGGCCTGTAGCGAATGTCGAGTTGGTAGCGGAGGATGCCGTCCCAGGCGTCCTTGCACGCGCCCGTGGACCCGGGCAGTGCGAACAGATAGGTCCCTCGGGCCACCCCGGCGCAGGCGCGCGACTGAATGGTCGAGGTGCCGATGTGCTCGTAGCTGAGCATGCGAAAGAGCTCTCCGAACCCAGGGATCGACTTCTCCCAAACCTCCTCGAACGCCTCCGGAGTGACGTCGCGCCCGGTCACCCCGGAGCCACCAGTCGCGATGATCACCTCCACGTTGGGCTCGTTGATCCAGCGACGAAGCTGAACTTCGATGCGCTTTCGGTCGTCCGGCACGATCACTTTGTCCATGACGTGGTGTCCGGCGGCTTGTGCGCGCTCGACGAGCAAGGCGCCCGACTTGTCGGTCTCCTCGGTGCGCGTATCGGACACGGTCATGATGGCGATCCGAAGCCCCTTGAAGGGAATCGACTCGTCGAAACTCGGTCCCCCCATCGCGCTACCCCCCGATCTGCTTGCTCAACGCGGCGGCCAGCTTCGCGGCCTCGTCGTGGTCGAGCTTTTGGGACGGCCACTTGATTCCGAGGCCTTGGTCATCGCTCGGCTTTGGAATGATGTGAAAATGAACGTGAAACACCGCCTGATGCGCGAGCGGTCCGTTGTTCTGCAGGACGTTGAACTGTTCGCAGCCCGTCACGTCGCGAATCGCGCGGCAGAGCCGTGGCAGCACGCGGCCGATGGCCGCAGCCGTCTCGTCGGAGAGCTGGTCGAGCGTGGCGACCTCCTCCTTCGGGATCACCAGCGTGTGCCCGTAGCTCAGCGGGCCGATGTCCAGGAACGCGAAAACGAGGTCGTCCTCGTACACCTTGTGACAAGGAATATCCCCGCGGAGAATCTTGCTGAAGATCGTGTCCGCCATGGCCGGAGCTTATACGCTTCGCGCGCTCGGGACCAGCATCTACCGGACGCGACCGATGGGGCTTTACCAATAACAGTGTCGGCCGTAAGGTCGCGACCATGAAGCTCAGATGCTTGGTTCTCGGTTTGGCGTTCGTCCTCGGCTGTGGCTCTAGCGACTCTGGTACTGGAGGCGGCGGTAGCTCCGGCATCGGCGGTGACGCGGGTAGTGGGGGCCAGGCAGGCGGCGCTGGTGGCCAGGCAGGCGTGGCGGGAAGCGGCGGGGAGTTCGCCCCGGACCCACCGCTCGAAATCGGGCCGAGCGATCGGACCGCGAGCGTTTCGATTCCGAGCGACTACGACCCGGAGGTTAGCTACCCGCTCCTCTTCGTCCTGCACGGCGCTGGTGCAAATGGAAGCGTCCAGGCGAGCTATTTTGGACTCCCGCCGCTCGTCGACGCCAAGCAGTTCGTGATGGTCTACCCCGACGGGACACCGAACGAGTCGAACTCGCTGCGTTGGAATGGTGCCGGGTGCTGCACGACCGAGGACAGCCCAGACGACGTCAGCTATCTGAGCGGCCTGATTGAGGAGGCACTTCGCACCTACAACACCGACGCGAAGCGAGTTTATCTGATGGGTCACTCGAATGGAGGCTTCATGTCGTTCCGACTCGGCTGCGAAGCAGCGACCCTCTTCACGGCGATGATGAGCCTCGCGGGAAGCACCTGGAACGACCCGCAGGATTGCGCTCCCGGAACACCTTCGGTGAGCGTGCTCGTCGTCCACGGCACGGCCGACGGCACCATTTCTTACGAAGGAACGGCCTACCCGGGCGCCGTCGAAGTGGCGGAGCGCTCGGCAGCAGCGGCGGGCTGCGACCCCAACACGACGACCAACCTCGGCACGACCGACTATCTCGAAGCGGTCCCTGGCGAGGAGACGGTGAAAGTGGCCTACGATGCGGGCTGTGACGAGGGCCTCGCGGTCGAGCTCTGGACGATGACGGACGGCGTGCACATCCCGTTCCTCGGCGATCAGTTTGCCGAAGACGTCACCGACTGGCTCTTCAGCAAGAGCCGCTGATCATCGCATGGCACTGAGCCGAGACTGCCGGCGCCAATAAAGGCTGGTCGGCGGCGCCAACCACCGACCTGGAACCGCAAGCGCTCGGTCACGCCATTTCTCGATCAGGCTGTGATGCGTGGTCCAGGCCCGGAGCGGATCCATCCCCGGATCGAGGCATTCGTTCTGAAAATCTTGTCGATCGTCGGAGAACGATGCACTTCGGGCCGCGTAGTTTTGAAGGCAAATGCGGTGAAGCCGTTCGTGCGCCCACCACAGGCGCGCGCCCTCATAGTCTCGGTCGGCAATCGGGTGCAGTCGGAAGAAGCTCGGTTCCATGGGCGCTCGCTTGAAGACGCTGAGACACGGAGACGATGTGCCCGTGGCCCAGACCTTGGGTTCCCCCCGATCCAACCGGGCGATCAAAGAGCTCGTGGTCTGCTGGGAACGACGTGTCGGAACCCAGGAGGCATGCGCGCACGGCGAGAGACCGCGCCAGCCCTTTACGGGGGGAACCCCACCGTGGTCGCTGAGCGTCCGAATGAAGTCGCGCACCTCAGGCTTGCCCGTGCCCTGCAGCGAGCGCGCAGTGCAGGCGCGTCTTGCACTCGCACCGGCAAGTCTCGAGATGAAAGGGTCGGAGAATGCGGCTGCGAAGCTGAAGGCAGCAGCCGACTTCACCCAGCCTCGTTTCCGAGCGACTTCGTAGGCACCCGTGTGGATTCGGTCGAAGTCGCCTTCGATCGTGAGCGCGTTGGAGATGGTGGCCACGCCGCGAATCCGCTTTGCCGCCCAGAGCTGACCTGCCGTCTCCAAGACCCATCCCGCGCTCGGGTCGGCCACGATGAACGAGCTATGGTACCGGAAATTGCGGTTTCGATGACCCATCGGCCCGCCCTGAGCAAAACGCTCCGTGAAGTCGATCAGAATGTCGAGCGCCTCGTCAGCGGTCTTGCTGATTCCGAGCGCGATGCGAAGGAAGTCCATTCCGCTGCGGCCTTCTTTGGGAACTGGAAAGCGAGTGAAGACGGCCTCGTTGCCGATCGCAACACCATGCTCGTTGACGCCCATCTCGGCGCCCCAAATCCATCCCGGCCTGCTTATCAGAATGCGTTCACTCGGCGGCTCGACGGGCCATCCATGCGATGCGGTCTGCGTGGCGTCGCCAGCATCGCACTCGATGAACTGCACCTCGCTCGGCTCGCGGTCGCTATTTTTCGCAAACCAAACCGGCCCCTCGTCGGGCACGACGGCGATGGTGTCACACACAGCTCACCGTACCATCAATCGTCGTCGCTGAAACGGCCGTGGCGTCCCGCACCGTCTCGAAACCGCGCCGCGCCACGGACGGTCTCGCCGCTTTCGATGGTCTGGACTCCGAGTTGAAGCTCGTTTCGCATCGCCTCTTCCTCGGTCATACCCCATTGCTCGATGGCAGAGCGGCGGTCGCCGCGCATGCACTTCTGCGGATGGCTTGCGATCTCTTGGGCGAGCTCGATGGCGGAGGATAGAGCCTCCCCGGTCGGGACCACCCGATTGGCAAGACCCATCCATGCCGCCTCTTTTGCGGGCACCGGCCGTCCGGTGAGGATCAGGTCCATCGCCCGACTATGTCCGATCAGCCGCGGCAGACGGATCGTGCCGAGGTCGATCAGCGGGACGCCGAAGCGCCTGCAGAACACGCCGAGGACGGCGTCTTCGCCCACGACGCGAAGGTCGCACCAAAGGGCAAGCTCGAGACCGCCGGCCACCGCGTGCCCCTCGATGGCCGCGATCACGGGCTTGTCGAGCTGCATCCGGGTCGGACCCATCGGGCCGTCGGCCTCCGCCGAGAAGTCGCGGGTCTCGCCACCGGCCAC
>CBDUCC010000008.1:0-26014 GCA_965365555.1 uncultured Myxococcales bacterium
GTCAGCATGCGCGCAAACAGCCCGGCGGTGCGGGTGGTGACCAGTTTGGCACCGAAGTCCGACTGCATCCAGCCCGCCAGCCCGATGTGGTCGGGGTGATGATGCGTAGCGAGGATCGCGACGGGCTCGATGCCCTTGAGTCGCGCTCCCTGAATCCATTCGACCATCAGGTCTTGTTCCTCGCGATACGGCGTCGCCGGCTCGATGATCACCGCTTCCTTCGTCCCGACCAAGAAGGTGTTGGTGTGCGTCGCCGGAGGAAGCGTAGGCGTTCTCACGGGCAACATCTGAATCGTCGGCGCGACGGATTGAACGCGGTCGGCCAGCGGCGCAGAGCTGCTCGTCACGTCAGGCCTCAGGCGCTGCCAACGAGCTCGATATCGTCGATGTCGAGCTCTTCTTCGGGTGCGAGCGCATGGATCATCGAAACGGGCCCGCTCGGGTAGAAGCGTCCGCGTGGCTCTTCGAGCAGACAGTCGACTCGGCCTTCGCGATGCGAGGCGGGATCGCCGAGTTGATGCATGCAGATCCGAACGACCGACTTCAGCGCCTCGAACACGCCCCAGCCCTCGCGCGCAGACGCCACCAGCTCCGGCACCCCGTCCGGAACGCCAATGCGCTCGCCGAGCTCCTCGACATCGAGGACGCCCGGCAGGTCCCGCTTGTTGTACTGCACCACGAGCGGCACACGATCGGGATCAATGCCGTGGAGCCTGAGGTTGTAGTCGAGGTTTCGGATGCTGTAGTTGTTGCCCTCGAGCGCCTCCGGCTGGCTATCGACGACCAGGACGACCCCGTCCACGTTGCGCAGGACGAGACGACGCGTCGAGTCCTGCGCGATCTGTCCGGGCACGGACAGCAAATGAAGCCGGACGTTGTACCCTCGGAATGCCCCGAGCTCGATCGGAAGAAAATCGAGAAACAGCGTTCGCTCCGCCTCGGTATTGACGGCGACGAGCTTGCCGCGGGCGTCCGGGCGCGTCTGGTCGTGAATCGCCTCGAGGTTGGTGGTCTTGCCGCCGAGTCCCACGCCGTAATAGGCGACCTTGAGGGTAATTTCGCGCTGGGCGTGCAGAACCAGTGCCATATCTCGGAACTACCTGGGTCCCAGGAAAGCGTCAAGAAGCTGGCACCCTCGGCTCAGCCGGCGTCCTCCCGGACCGCGGCGTTTCGCTGCCATTGCGCGACCGCGGCCTTGGCGGCGGCGTGTCGAGGCGCATCGAGCCCTGGATCGCTCTGGACGATTCGATCGACGATCGCGGCCGCCTGATCGAGGAGCTGACGGTCCTCGAGTAGGTTCGCGAACTGGAGCCCGCTCGCCCCAGACTGACGGTAGCCGAACAGGTGCCCCGCCCCCCGCAGCTCGAGGTCCCGCTCGGCGAGGCGAAAGCCGTCGTCCGTTTCGCAGAGCGCCCGCAGGCGCGCCTCGGCCTCCTCACCAAGAGGCTCGGCAAAGCTGAGCAGGCAGGCGCTCCGCTGTCCGGCCCGGCCGACCCGCCCGCGGAGCTGATGAAGCTGCGCGAGACCGAACCGCTCGGCCTGCTCGATCACGACCAGATTCGCGTCGGGGATGTCGACGCCCACCTCGAGAACCGTCGTCCCGACGAGAATGTCATGCTCGCCTCTGGCGAACGCGCGCATCGCTTCGCGGCGTCCGTCGGCCGACAGCCGGCCATGGACCTCTCCGACGCGCTCCTCGCCAAACTGCGCTCGCATCTCGCGCACCGCCGCATCGACCGTGACCATCTCGTCCGACTGACTAATCGCCGGACAGACCACGAACACGCGGCCGCCATGGCCGAGTGCGCGCTGAACCTGTCGAAACACGGCAGCCCGGTTCTCGCGCGGAACCATCTTCGTGGTGGGTGGCACCCGGCCAGGTGGTTTCTCGTCGATCACGGTGAGATCGAGGCCGGCATACAATACCAGCGCGAGACTTCGTGGAATCGGAGTTGCCGTCATCACGAGAAGATGCGGCCTTCGTGTGGAGCCACGAGTGCCGAGTCGAAGGCGCTGTGCGACTCCGAAACGGTGCTGCTCATCGACGATGACGAGGCCGAGCTTGGCGAACTGTACTTCTGCGCTGAGCAGCGCGTGCGTCCCCACCACGAGGTCGACCGCACCCGTCGACATCCGGTCCAGCATCGCGCGCCGCTGGTCTTTCGTCAGGGAGCCCGTGAATACGCCGAGCCGAAGCCCAAGCGCTGTCGCGGTCTCACGGAGCGTCTCGGTATGCTGTTCGGCGAGCAACTCGGTCGGCGCGAGGAATACCGTCTGCGCCCCCCCGCCCGCGACCTGCGCACAGGCCACCAACGCGACTGCGGTCTTTCCGCAACCGACATCACCCTGAAGCAGGCGTCGCATTGGAGCCTTGTTGCCGAGGGCCTCGCCGATCTCGCGCACCGCACGGTGCTGTGCCGCAGTCAGCTCGAAAGGAAAAACCGAGCACGCCGGCCCGATCGGCGCCGGATCGAACGCCTCGGCCTCTTCGCCCTTCTCGGTGGCGCGACGAAGCCGAAGCGCGAGCTCCCAGAGCACCAGCTCCTCGAGGGCGAGCCGCTTCACGCCGAGAGCGCCCCGCTGATCTTCATCGTCGAAGGTCGACGGGTCCGGCAGATGAATGGAGCGTATCGCGTCACCGACGCGCCCGATGCCAAGCTCTGTCCGCAGGCCCTCCGGGATCAGATCGGGCACTTCGCCGATCGCCCGGTCCACCGCTGCGCGAATCGCCTTTCGCAGAATCTTCCGCGAGACGCCGGGCACTTCCGGGTAGCGCGCCTCGATCCGGCCCGGAGCTTCGGCGGAAAGGGACTCGGGATGCGCCAACGTGGCCGTCCCACGGTAGTCCTGGACCCGACCTGCGACGCGGACGCGCGTGCCCGCTGCGAAGCGCCGGGCCAGTCCGGGGATCGCGGCAAACCAGACGAGCTTGAGCTCGCGGTAACCGTCGTGGTCCTCCGGCTCCCCAATCGGCTCGACCCGCGCGTCGAAACCGACCTTCGAACCACGAGGAAAGCTGCGCGACGATCGAACGATTCCTTCGATCACCGCGTACTCGCCATCAACCAGCGCATGAATCGGCGTAGACGTTCGTTGGTCGTCGTAGCCGCGAGGCAGAAGCCAGATCAGATCGCCGACAGTCGCATAGCCCCGCTCCCGCAACCTCCCTCCAGTCGTGGGCCCGATGCCAGGCAGCGACTCCACCGGATGGTCGAGCAGCGTTGGCACTCAGCCCCAGCGGACGTCGCTGACTTCGTAGTGGCGGACGCCGCCGGGCGCCTGGACGCGAACCTCGTCGCCGACCTCGCGGCCGACCAGTGCTCGCGCCACGGGCGAGGTGATGGAGATCTTGCCCTGCTTGATGTCGGATTCGTCCGGGCCGACGAGGCGGTAGGTCACCACGGTGCCGTTGTCGACGTCTTCGAGCTGGACGATCGCGCCGAACTTCACCTTCTCTCCTCCGAGCGTCTTCGGGTCAATCACGTCGGCCCGGGAGAGCTTGTCCTCGATCTCGGCGATGCGCGCCTCGCAGATTCCCTGCTTCTCTCGTGCCGCGTGGTACTCCGCATTCTCTTTGAGGTCGCCGTGTTCGCGGGCCACGCCGATCTCCTGAGAGATCTTGGGGCGCTCGGCCTTGAGCGAAGCCAGCTCTTGCGTGAGGGCAGCATGTCCCTCGGGGGTCATCGGTACCCGGTCCATCCCGATTTCGTATCCCGTTACGGCGCGGGCCGCAAGGTCGCAAGCTCGCTATTGCGAGCGTGGTACTCCTGCAGCGAGCAGACGGAAGGCCGTCGCTGACGCCTCGCCTCGATAGCATCGACGGCAGCCACCGCGGCGGCCATCGTCGTGAAATACGGCACGTCGCTCAGCACGGTCTGTCGACGCATCGAGCGGCTGTCGCGAATCGCCTTCGCGCCCTCCGTCGTGTTGAAGACGAGCGCGATTTCGTCGTTCTGCAACCGATCCACGATGTGCGGCCGGCCCTCGCCCACCTTGTGCACCGGTTCCGCTTCGACCCCGGCTCGTTCGACGACCTCTCGCGTACCGGCCGTTGCAATGATCTCGAAACCCAGATCCTTCAAACGTCGTGCGAGCTCTGCGGCCGCTGGCTTGTCACCCTCTTTGACGCTGATGAAGACCTTCCCCTCGTCCGGAAGCTCCAGGTAGGCCGAGAGCAGCGCCTTGTAGAAGGCGTCTGGGAAGTTGTCCGCGATGCCCATCACCTCGCCCGTCGACCGCATCTCTGGCGTGAGAATCGTGTCGACGCCGGGGAACTTCGTGAAGGGGAAGACCGACTCCTTCACGGCGATGTGTTGGGTGACGATCTCGCGGGTGTAGCCGAGCTCGCGTAGCGTCTTGCCTGCCATGACTTTGGCAGCGATCTTTGCCAGCGGGACACCGATCGCCTTGCTGATGAACGGAATCGTCCGCGAGGCTCGCGGGTTGACCTCGATCACGAACACGGCGCTGCCTCGAACCGCGAACTGAACGTTCATCAATCCAACGACACCCAGCTCGAGGGCGAGCGCGCGGGTGGAGGAGCGAAGGGTCGCGAGCACGTCGGGCGGCAACGCATGGGCCGGCAGCGCCATCGAGGAATCTCCGGAGTGAATACCCGCTTCTTCGATGTGCTGGAGCAGCCCGCCGATGACGACGTCTTTGCCATCCGAAACACAGTCGACGTCGACCTCGATGGCATCCTTCAAAAACTCGTCCACGAGAATGGTTTGGGTCTCTGCATCCGAAACGGCTTCGAGTGCGACCGTCATGTAGCGCGCGAGCTCTTCCTGGGAATGGACGATCTCCATCGCACGACCGCCAAGGACGTAACTCGGCCGAACCACTACCGGGAAGCCGATCTCCTCGGCCACGGCGAACGCGTCTTTCGTTCCCTTGGCGATGCCCCCCCTGGGACGCTTCAAGTTCAGCTTCGTCAGAAGATCGTCGAAGCGTTCGCGATCCTCGGCCCGGTCGATCGCGTCGGCCGTCGTCCCGAGGATCGGCACGCCCGCGCGCGAAAGCGCAACGGCGAGCTTGAGTGGCGTCTGGCCGCCGAACTGCACGATCACTCCGTCCGGCTTTTCGACGTCGACGATGTGCATCACGTCTTCGTAGGTGAGCGGCTCGAAGTACAGCTTGTCGGAGGTGTCGTAGTCGGTAGACACGGTCTCGGGGTTGCAATTCACCATGATCGTCTCGAAGCCGATCTCCTTGAGAGCGAACGAGGCGTGGACGCAGCAGTAGTCGAACTCGATGCCCTGCCCGATTCGATTCGGGCCGCCGCCGAGGATCATGACTTTCTTCTTGCCGCTCGCTTCGCCGGTCTCTGTGGCCAGGCCCCAGGTCGAATACATGTAGGGGGTGAGTGCGGGGAACTCGGCGGCACAGGTGTCGACCCTCGAATAGATCGGCTCGATACCATCCGCGCTCCGCTGCGCACGAACGGCCTCCCGGGCCTCTCCACGAAGGGCGGCGATCTGCCGATCGCTGAACCCGAGCTCCTTCGCCTCGCGCAAGAGCTGCGATTCGAGAGCTTCGCCGGCGCTGTCTCGCAGCACCCCCTCGAAAGCGATGATCTGACGCATCTGCTCGAGGAACCAGACGTCGATGTCCGTCGCCTGGTGGATGTCCTCGAGCGTGAGGCCGACCCGAAAGCCGTCGGCGACGTACCAAAGGCGCTCTGCAAGCGGGGTACGGATCAGGTCGCGGATGGACTCGCGCAGGTCTTCCTGGCTGGGCTCGGGAAGGTCGGCAAGCATCGGCTTTGCGGTGTTGATCGCCTCGCCTGTCTCGATGAGCCTGCGAACCTGTGCTGCCAAGTCTCGGTAGTCCACCTTGTGCAGAAGCGAGCTAAGCCCGTCCCGGCCGGTTTCGAGCGATCGCGCTGCCTTCTGCAGTGACTCTTTGAAGGTGCGCCCAATCGCCATGGCTTCGCCGACGGACTTCATCTGCGTAGTGAGCCTCGGATCGGCGCCTGCGAATTTCTCGAATGCAAAGCGCGGCATCTTGGTCACGACGTAGTCGATCGTGGGCTCGAAGGCCGAGCTCGTGCCGGTGATGTCGTTCTGAAGCTCGTCCAAGCGATAGCCGACGGCGAGCTTGGCCGCGATCTTCGCGATCGGATACCCGGTCGCCTTGGATGCGAGCGCGCTCGAGCGTGAAACGCGGGGGTTCATCTCGATGACGATCAGGCGCCCGTCTTCCGGATTGACCGAGAACTGGATGTTGGAGCCGCCGGTTTCGACGCCGATCTCGGTGATGATCGCGCGTCCGGCGTCCCGTAGCCGTTGATACTCTCGGTCGGTGAGCGTCATCGCAGGCGCCACGGTGATCGAGTCGCCTGTGTGAACGCCCATCGGATCGAAGTTCTCGATGGTGCAGATGACCGCGAAGTTGTCCGCCCTGTCGCGGATCACCTCCAGCTCATACTCCTTCCAACCGAGCAGACTCTCTTCGATGAGGCATTCATGGATTGGGCTACACTGAAACGCCCACCGAATCGCCTTGTCGAACTCCGTCTTGTTGTAGGCGATGCCGCCGCCTGAGCCGCCGAGGGTGAGGGATGGCCGCAAGATGATCGGGAACCCGATCCGGTCCGCGATCTCATTCGCTTCGTCGACGGTGCGCGCGACTTCTGCCAGCGCGCTCTCGAGCCCGATCTTGTCCATCGCAGCTTTGAAGAGCTCCCGCTCTTCGGCCTTCCGTATTGCGTCGACTTTGGCCCCGATGAGCTCGACCCCGTACTTGTCCAGAATTCCGAGGTCCGCGAGCTGCAACGTGAGGTTGAGCGCCGTCTGTCCGCCCAGCGTCGGCAGCACCGCATCCGGCTTCTCCCGCTCGATGATCGCTTCGAGGATCTCTGGCGTGAGCGGCTCGACGTAGGTCCGGTCGGCGAACTCCGGGTCGGTCATGATGGTCGCCGGGTTCGAGTTCACCAGGATCACCCGGTACCCCTCTTCCCGGAGCGCCTTGGCACCCTGGGTGCCCGAATAGTCGAACTCGCAGGCCTGCCCGATGACGATCGGCCCCGATCCTATCAGAAGGATGCTTTCAATATCATCGCGGCGGGGCATCGAGTCAGTTCAACCTGGACGTTCGCGCGGACTTACCAGAGGGGTCGGGGCGCCGCAACCGGTAAACCATCAAGCCGGAACCACCCTCGAGAGTGCGTCGATGATCGCCTCACCGCGCGCGCCCTCCCCCCGAAGACGCGCACGACGCGCCTCGTCACCGAGGATCTCCAGCTCCACCCAGAGCACCGTGCGGTCGGCCATCTCCGGAAACTTCCGGCCCCACTCGACGAACAGGACCGCGCCCTCCTCGAGAAGCTCATCCAACCCGAGCTCCTCGAGCTCGACCGGATCCGCGAGACGATAGAGGTCCGTATGCCCGACGGGCAGCCTGCCCTCGTACTGATGCAGCAGCGCGAAGGTCGGACTGGTCACCGCGGTCTCCTCGGGTACCCCGAGCCCATGAACGGCTCCCCGGGTGAAGGTCGTCTTGCCCGAGCCGAGTCCGCCTTCGAGCCCTACGACGTCGCCGGCCTCGAGCAGCTCGGCCAGAGCGCGAGCCAGCGCCAGCGTCGCGGTTTCGCTCCGAAGATCCAGCTCCAGCATGCGCTCAAGCCCTGTCACATTCGAGGGCTTCGCGCACGCTCGGCGTCTCTCAGACCTTGATCTGAATACCCAACTGCTCGCGGAGGTGGAAGTAGCTCTCCGAGATGCTGTAGAGCACGATCTCCTTGATCTTGTCGCGCGGCGCGAGATCCGCGGTCGACTCGGAAGCGATTTGCTGGGTCATCCGAACGGCGGTGTCCACGTCGTCGCAAAGCAGGAGGCCGGCTCGCAAGGCCGTGATCTCCGTGGCCTGCATCCAGCGCTTGATGTCGCTCTGGCCGCCGGCGTCCACGAACTTCCGGACCACTTGCTTCAGCACGTCGAGATGAGCCTGGTCCATGAACTTCGCAAGCTGCTTCGCCGTCGATTCCACGCTCGCGTCCCCGCCGCCCATGCCGACCAGGCGCATCGCTGCCAGCAGCAGGGTCCGAAGCTCGGAGTGTGATTGAACCATGGTCCGAATGAAGTGCTCGCCTCGGTAGTAGGTGAGGTGTCGCCCGCAAACGAATGCGAGGTCGACCGGCCTGTAGCCAGAAAGAAGCGTGTACCCCGTCACGATGGCCGGCGGATTGCTCCGCGCCTCGTCCCGAAGTGCGCCGGCGAGCTCCTTCTGAATGAAGAGCCGAACCGGAATGCTGACGTTCAGGACGTCTTGCGCGAGCTTGAACTGCCGCGCGAGCGCGAGACTCGGGTTGGCGAGATCTTCGGGCTTGCGCTTGTGAAGGTTGAGCTTCTTGTCACTCACCGCGAGAGACGCACGCACTGCTGGAGCGATCACCTCCATGATCTTGGAGATGAAGATATCCTGATTCGGGTGCATCAGGTCCTTGACCCAGCTCTCGTTGCTCAGGCGAGCCGTCGGCTGAATCTCGCGCTCCTGCTTGTACTGCTGGAAGAACTTCTGCTGCTCTTCGTCCGCCTTCTCGAAATACGTAAGAGTACGAGCAATGCACCAGGCTTTGTCGTACGCGCGCGCATCGAAGTAGAGCTTGTAGAGAGCCCGGTACGAATCCAGCCGATTCGGATCGTGTTGCAGAAGCCACTGATGCTCGGCGATGGCCTCGTTGGTCTTGTCCGGCATCGTCGCGTAAAGCTCGGCCAGAATCTGGTGCTCCGTCGCGTCCTCCGGCTTGAGTGACGCCGCCATCTTGAACGCTTCCGAGGCCGCGTCGAAGTTGCGCTGACGGTCACGGTAGATGATGCCCAGCGTGTGCCAGAGGTTGTGCTCGAGGTCGGTATTGCCCTGGTTGATGATTCGATGAAGCATCTTCCGGTAGGCACGCTCGAGCGCCTTCCAATCCTTGCGAAGGTTCAGGATCTTGTTGACGGCCTCGAACGGTTTGAGCTGCGTGCTGTCGAGATCCAGAGCGGCGTTGAAGCGTTCGAGGGCCGCATCCTCGTCCTCGAGCTTGTCGCGGAGGATGACGCCGATCGTGTAGGTGTACTTGGCCTTCGCATCATCGCGGGCCTCGAGAGAGGCCACCCGCTCGATGACGTCGATCGCCTCGGACCAACGCTCGGCAGACTGGTAGGTCACCAAGAGCTTGTGGAGGACCACGTGGTTCTCCGGCTCCAGGTCCAGCGCCTCGGTGAACGCCTCGGCGGCCGCATCCGCGTCCGCGAGCTTGTCCCCCCAAAGGTCACCCAGCTCGATCAGAAGCTTGGCACGCACCTCGGGTTCGTCGGCCACATCGAGGATGCGCTTCTTGTACTCGACCACCGAGCTCCAGTCGCCCTCCCCGCTCTGGAGCTCGACCATCGCCTCGAGAGCCGGCACGAAGTGCGAGTCTTCCTCGAGCGCCTTGTCGAACATGTTGCGGGCCTTCTTGTCCTCGCCCTGTTCATGTTTGACGACACCCAACCGGTAGAAGACCTCGGTGATTTCGTCGCGCCCTAGCGCGTCTCGGTGCTGAACCAGAAGGACCTGGTGGTACTTGAACGCATCGTCCCAGTGCCCGGCCCTAAAGTGACTCCCGGCGAGACCCTTCAGCGCCACCGAATCGTCATTGTCGAGCTCGTACGCGCGCTCGTACGCGCCAACGGCGTCGGTCGCGCGGTCAAGCTTGGTTGCCGTGTCCCCGAGAAGCAGCGCCAAGCGGTGCTGCTCGTCGTGTTCGCGCTTGTCGGACCGCTGAACCAAGACCTCGAGGAGCGGGAATGCGTCTTCGAAGCGATCGTTCCCGAGGTACGCCTCGACCAGAGGAAGCAACGCGTCCTCGTTGTCTGCATCGGTCTCGGTCGCCGCCTCGAAGGCCTGAACGGCGCCCGCCTCGTCGTCGAGCCTCTCGGACCGAATCCGGCCTAGCTCGACCAACAGCGCCGCGCGCTTGCGGTCCTTTTCCGTGTGTTCGACCTCGAGTCCGAGCGTCTTCGCGGCCGCGACCCAGTCCCCGGAATCGACGTGGATGTGCCGCATCGCCTCGAGTGAGGGCAAGTGCGACGGATCGACGTCGACTGCGGCCTGGAACTGCTCGAGCGCGGACACCCGATCGCCGAGCTCCACATCGAGGATACGACCCATCCGATGCTTGAGGGCAACCTGTTCGGCGGCGTCATCCACCACTCGAGCGAGCTGTCCCAGAATGTCGAGGGCAGCAGAATGGTCGCCCTTGCGCTCGTAGAGCTTGGCGACCGCCTGGAGGCTGAAGATGTCCTGTTCGTTCAGGCTCAGCGCGTTGAGGTAGCTGTCGATCGCCTGCTCGACGTCGTCCTCGTGGGTCGCGTAGACCTCGCCAAGCTCACGGAAGATGCGGACGCGTTCCTCGCTGTCTGCGGTCGCGCTGGCGTGGCGGTCGTAGGTACGTACCAGGTCGTCCCAGCGCTGCATCGTTCGATACAACTGCTCCAGGTGGCAAAGTGCGTCGTCGTTGAGCGGATCGATGTCGAGAACCTGCTCGAGCCGTTCCGCGGCGTTGTCCGGCTTTCGGAACTCTTGCTCCCACATCTGCGCTAGACGCATGAGGATCTCGATGCGCTCTCGCTCCGTAGCGACGACTTCGTACTCGCGCTCGAGAATGCCCAACAAGTCTTGGAATCGGCCCTCTTGCGTGTAGAGGCGTTCGAGTCCGCGAAGCGCCTTGAGGTTCGACGGCGATAGCTCCGCCGCCTTCTCGTAGTTCTCGATGGCAGCCCTGGCATCGCTGAAGCGCTCCTCGTACGCCTCGGCGACCTGTAGAAGCGCAGACACGATGCTGTCCACGTCTTCGACCGCATCTGCCTTGCGTTCGAGAATGTTCAGGAGCTTGTTGGAGCGGCCTTCCTCGCGATAGATGCGCTCGAGCGCTTCGAGGGCGCCAACGTGCTTGTCCTTCAAGCTGAGGGCACGACGGTAATAGTCTTCGGCTTCCTGACGCATCGCGAATCGGTCGTCCGCGAGATCCCCCATGCGAACGTACGTGTCGGCCTTGACATCGTCATCGTCCGTGAGCTCGACCAGCTTCGCCAGCGCCTGCGCCAGCTTGTCCCACTGGTGTGTGGTCTCGTAGAGGTCTCCGAGCTGCCACCAGGCCTTCGCATTGCTCGGATCGAGCGCTCGAATCTGCTCGTAGTACGGGATCGCGTACTCGGGGTGACCGAGGTCTTGTCCGTACCACTTGGCGCAGCAGAGGCAGATCGCGATCTGCGTGTTGGGCTCTTGTCCCTCCTGGAGCACCGCGTTGGCCGAGGTGAGAAGCTCGTTCCACTTCTCGTTGGCAGCGGTGACCCGCTCGAGGTCGACCGCCGTGTTCTTGTTGGCGAAGTCCTCGGTCCAGGCAATGTAGAGCGTATGGTAGGCCTGCTCGCCATCACCGAGCTGCTCCTCGTAGACTCGGGCTGCGGCCCGTAGGAGCTCGATGCGTTCATCCCGATCCTCGGTGGCTTCGATGCGCGTGATGTAGAGCTCGATGAGATCGTCCCATCGGCCGGCCTCGCGGTGGAGGCTCTGCAGCTCGGCAAACGCGTACTCGTGCATCGGATCGGCATCGAGGATTCGTCCGAAGGCCCCTGCGGCCCCGTCCTTGTTGCCGACCTCGTTCTCCCACATCTCGGTTACTGCGATGAGCTGCCGAATCTTCTCGTCCCGCTCGAACAGAGCGAGGGCGCGTTGCTCCATCACTGCGATGACCTCTTCCCAGTCTTCCTCCTCGCGGAAGATCAACTCGAGAGAGTCGAGTGCCTCGAAGAATGCCGGGTCGATGTTCAGAACGTTTCGATACGCATCGGCGGCGTCGCTCGGCTGGCCGAGCTCGTTCGCATAGATGTGGCCGAGTTGCATGTAGACGGTGATGAGGTCTGCGTCTTCGAGAGTTGCCGCACCCACGTCGATGATTCGGTGAAGCGTGTCTGCTCGTTCGCGCGACTGACCGCCTTCACGCTGAATCTCCGCGATACTGAAGAGCGCATACGTATTGCCTGGATCGATATCCAGCACCCGCTCCCAGTTTTCGATGGCGTTTCGTTCCCGCTCGAGCTTCTCGTACCAAACCCTTGCGAGGTCGGAGTACACCTGAATGCGGAAGGCATCGTCTGAGGCAACGGCCGCCTCGCGCTCGAGGACGTCCACCAAGTCACGCCAGTTGCCCTGGGATGCGTAGATGTCACCAAGCGCGTTGAGCGCCTCCGGGTCTTCACCTCGGAGGTCGAGCACGCGCTGCCAGAGCCCGATCGCCTTTTCTTGGTCGCGAAGGCGATTGGCCGAAAGACGGGCCATGCGCGCGAAGACGTCCGCCTGCTGCGAATCGCCAAGCGCAATGCTCAGCTCCTTCTCGAATGCCGCGAAGAGCTCGGGCCAACGCTCCAGGTTCGCGTAGATGCGCTGGAGCGACTGAATCGCCGGCGCATGCTCCGAATCGTGCTCGTCGAGGAGCTTCGTGAACACCTCGATCGCCTCTTCGGTCATACCCAGGCGATGGTCGAGCACGGTTCCCAGCCGGAAATGAAGGTCGATGAGCTCGGATCCGATGGTGCAGCACCTGATGCGCTTTCGGAGCACCTGGGCGAGCGCCCGGTAGGCGCCGTGCTCGCTGTATATCCGGTCGAGCGCCTCGAGAGCCGCGTCGTCCTGCTCGTCGACGCCGAGCACGAAGCGATAGGTCTCTTCGGCGCGCTCGAGGTCATCGAGTTGATGTTCGTACACCTTGGCGAGACGTCGCCCCAGCTCTGCCTTGTTCATGGGATCGCCGGTGTGCTGGATGCCGTTCGCGTAGGTCGTGGCGAGGTCCGCCCAGCCGTCCACGATGGCGGAGAGGCGTTCTGCCTCGCCGAGCGAGTGATCGTGGCTGGGATCCTCCAGCAGGGCTTTCTGCATCCACTGGAACGCTCGGTCATGGTCGGCGGCCTTGTCCTCCGCAATCTCGGCGAGGCGGTGCATCATCACGACACGCTCGATCGGGTCGTTTTGGTACTCGACTTGAACCTCCTGAACGCTGAGCAGCTGGTCCCAGTTGCCTTGCATCCGATAGAGGGGCTCGAGCACCTCTCCGACCTCGAGAGGACGGACTCCACTGGCGAACATCTCCTCGAGTGCCGAGACGGCCGGCGTGTACTCCGGGGCTGCTGCGAGGATCTCGCGGTACTGAGCGATGGCCAACTCGGTATTGTCGAGCTGGTTCTGGAAGAGCTGACCGGTACGGAACTGCAGATTGAGCACGTCCTCCGGAGTCGTCGCCACGGCCGCCTCGAGCTGAAGCGTGCTGGCGAGGTCGTCCCATCGTTCCGTCTGCTCGTAGAGGCGGTCGAGCGCCTCGATGGCTACGACGTCGCTCGGATCCGTGTCGACGACGAACTGGTAGCGCGAAATCGCGCCGTCCACGTCGTCGAGATGAACCTCGTTGATGACGGCGGAGCGCTTGCCTAGATGAACCACCTCTTCAGGGAATTCCTCTCTCTTCTTCTGCACTTCCTCGTCATATCGAGAGGCCACTTCGTGCCAACGACCCGTCTGCTCCGCAAGCCGTTCGAGCGACGCGAGGGTCAGCTCGTCCCGATTGTCGAGTGGGAGCGATCGGAGGAACGCACTGAAGGCGCCTGGAAGGTCTTCGAGTTGAATCTCGTAGATCTCCGCAAGCTGCTGAAGCATCTGAACCTGCTCCGCAGGATCATCGGTGAAACGAACCTTGACCTCACGGGCGTCCGCGAGCTTCCGGTATTCGCCAGCTCCGAGGTAAACCTCCTCGAGGACCTCGGCCGCCGCCAAGGGCTCGACTGCGTCGTTCGCCATCGCCGTGAGCGACTCGAGAGTCGACTGGTGGTCGGGCATCTCGACCAAGATGTCGCGGAAGATCTCAATCGCGCGGCTTGGGTCTTCCAGATGGCGACGCCAAAGCTCGCCGATTCGAAAGCGAAGCCCCACTCTGCGCTCGTCGTCATCGACGAGATCGGCCTGCCGCTCGAGGACCTGGAGCAACTCGCGCCACTGCGAGGTCTGCTCGAAGAGGCCGTCGAGATGGCCGAGGGCCTCAGCGTCGTCTGGATCGATCTCGAGCGCGCGCTGGTACGCATCGATCGCCTTGTCGGCGTCGGCGAGCTGCGACTCGAAAACCTGGCCCATTGCAGTGAACAGGCCGCGACGCACCTCGGCGTCGGAGACGACCTCGGCCTTTCGCTCGTAGCTCTCGAGCAACGAAGCCCACTTGCCGAGTTGCATTTGGAGCTCGATCAACCGGTCGATCGATTCGACGTCCGCCGGGTCGACCTCGAGCACCTGCTGATAGACCGCGATTGCGTCGTTAGGCTTGTCGAGGATGTCCTCGTAGATAGCCGCCGCCTTGACGAGCTGCTCGCGCTGATCGGCGGCCGCAGGCACCATCGTGGCCTTCCGCTTGTAGACCCCTGCAAGGTCCTCGTAGCGCTCCGCCTGCTGGAACAGGCGTTCGAGGGCATCGGCCGAAGCGTGGTGCTCGTCGTCGAGGTCGAGAACGCGCTCGTAGTGTTGGATCGCGCGGTCGATCTGTCCGAGATCCTCCTCGCGAATCTCCGCGGCTCGGAGCAGCAACCCAATCGCAAGCTGCGGGTCATCCGCGTCGGAAACCACCTGCTCGTAAACGCCGGCTAGAGCATCGGAAGCGCCGATCGCAGCGCTCAGTCGTTCGAGCTCGGCCTTCGCGCTCGAATGTCCAGGGTCTTCGCGGAACGCGCGCGCGTAACTCTCGAAGGCTGCATGGAGGTCACTCAGTGAAAACTCTTGAAGCTTGGCGATCTCCGTGAACAGCTCGAGCCTACGCTCGGGGGATGTCGCGTGATGGGCCTGGATCTCGTACACCTCGACGAGTCGCGCGGACGCGTCGCCGTCGCGATAGATCGGCTCCAGTATGTCCGCGACCGCAGCCTGATGAGTGGGCGACTCGAGAAGCCGCTCGAGGGCGCCCAGGGCAGCCGGATTGCTGGCGTCGCTGGCGAGTACGTCCCGATAGATCTCGATCGCCGACTCGGTCGAGCCCAACCGCTCTTCACGGATCTCCGCGAGGCGAAGGAGCAGCACGGTCTGCTCGTGCGGCTCGTCGGTCATCGAGAGCTGACGCTCCACGTTGTCAGCGAGGTCGCTCCAAAGGCCGCGCCTCGCAAGAAGATCGTCCAAAGAGCTGAGCGCCGCCCGGTTGGTCGGGTCGAGCTCGAGAATCTCGTTTTGGAGCGCAATCGCCTGGTCGGGCTCGTCGAGCAAATCGGCGTGGGTGCGAGCCATCTCGGCGAGCACGGCGATCTTGTCGTCCGGCGCAGAATGCGCTTCGACGCAAGCCCGCAGTACACCGACCAGCTCGTGCCATCGCTGTGCGCTCCGGTAGAGCGCGTCGAGGGCGCCCAGGACCTCGAAGTCACCCGGGTCGACTTCGAGCACCTTGCGGTAAGCGGCCACGGCCGCCTCGACGTCCGCGAGCTGAGTCTGGTGAATCTCGGCCGTCTTGACCCAGAGCAAGCGGCTCAGCGGTACGTCGTCGACCGTCGCGGCGAGATCGCCGGTGAGCTCGGCTACCGCTTCGAAGAGCCGGTGCTCGCTCGCGAGCATCTCGAGACGCTGCAAGGTGACCTCATCGGACGGCATTTCACGGAACGCCTCACAAAGTGAGACGAAGCCCCGTTCGGTGTCTCCAACGTGCTGGAAATAGGTGTCGGCCACCCGCGTGAGCAAGCTGAGCTTCTCACGAGGCTCCGCGCTGAATCGATGCTGAACCCGAAGCGTATGGATGTACTGCGTCCAGTTCTCTGCCATTTCGTAGACGGGTTCGAGAACTCGCGATGCGTCCGCGGCCACGTCGGAATCGTTGAGGAGCTGCTCGAGGCGCTCCCGCGCGCCCTCGTGCTCCGCCATGATCGACAAGACCTCTCGGTAGAGCTCCACTGCGCGAGCCTTGTCGTCCAATTGAGACTCGCATACACGACCGAGTCGAAACTTGAGGGCCGCGAGCTCTTCGTCGCTCTCCGGGCCCGCTTCGACGCATCGTTCGAGGAGGCGAGCGAGATCCTGCCAGCAGGCCTCCGTCTCATAGAGCTGCTCTAGCGCGGCGCACGCCTCGGCTTCGCCGACACCGTACTCTTCGATGATGGTTTCGAGCGCCTCGATCGCTCGTTCGTTGTCCTGCAGCGCCGCCGCATACACCTGAGCCCGGCGATATGACACCTGAAGTCGAACCTCGGGATCCTCTTCGAGCTCGATCTGGCGCGAGTAGATCTCGAGCAAGTCCTGGTATCGTTCCGTTCGAAGATAGAGGTCCCCCAAGGCGGCGAGTGCACCAAGGTTGTCGCTCTCGAGGTCGAATACGAGCCGGAACTGTGCGATGGCCTCGTCGGTTCGGTCGAGCCGAGTGAGGGTCTGGCCGTAGCTAAGACGGATCGGAATCGCCCGGTGTGCATCGCTGACCGCTTCGATCGCAGTCTCGAATCCGGAGACCAATCGGTCCCAACCGTTCATCTCTTCAGCGAGCCGTTCAACGTCGGCGCGCGCCTCGTCGTGCGTGGGCGCGAGTGCGAACGCCTCGAGGTAGCGTTCGAAGGCAACCTCGGGTTGTCGCAACCGCTCTTCGAAGACGCGACCGATCTTGCCGAGCAACTCCACCTTCGATTCGCTTTGCTCCGCGTGCGCGAAGCGCACCTCGAGAACAGAAACCAGCTTGCGCGCATCGTGCGCCTCTTCGTAGATGGGTGTGAGTGCCTCGGCAGCCCGGACGTTGTCCGGGTCGGCAGAAAGCACCTTCTCGTACACTCGGGCGGCGCGATCGGCCTTGCCCTTCTTGTCTTCCCAGAGCCTTGCTGCCCGGAAGAGAAGCTCGATCTTGTCCTCGGCCGATGTTTCTTGCGCCTCCGCCTGACGCTCGACGATGCGAATCAGCTCGTCCCACTTCTCGTTGGCCGCATAGAACGTCTCGAGCTCGTCCCACGCGCCGAGTGAAACGTAGCGACGCTTGAGCTGCTCCTGGGCGCGGCGATCGTCCGGATCGAGCTCCAAGAGCTTCTTGAACGCGCCGATCGCTCCCTCGTCGTTTCCGATCTTGTCGGCATAGATCATGCCGAGCTTCTGAAGCTGCTGCTTCATCGAAGTCACATCGGTGTCGGACGCGACCAGCGTCTCGAGCACTTCGGCAAGCGGCTCCCACTGGCGGGCACGCTCGTAGAGCTGGGCGAGGTTGCTGAGCGCGTTCGGGTTCTCCGGATCACCTTCGAGAACCTTCTGCCAGAGCTCGATGCAGACATCCGGCTTTCGAAGCCGCTGGGTCGCCAGCTCCGCCATTTCGGCATAGCGCAGCAGCTGCTCGTCCGGCGGAAGGAGCTCGACCTCGCGCTGCATCGTGCGGATGAGCTTCTCCCAGTCGCGCCGCTTCTCGTACATCTGTTGGAGACGCGCGATCGCGTCGGCGTCCCCAGGATCGAGCTCGAGAAGCTGCTCGAAGCACTTGATGGCCTCGGCTTGGTTGCTGGATCGCTCGAGATACAGCGTCCCCGCCGTGCGGAACAGCTCCGCCTTTTCCGACGGCTCCTGAACCAATTCAGCCTTCTTGAGGATGGAGCGGATCATGTCCGACCATCGCTTCTGACCCTCGAACTTCGCGATTGCGTCGTCCAATTTGTCGAGCTCGGCCACCTCTTCCGCCGTGAGCTCGCGAACCTCGTCCCCCGTTTGTTCTTCCGACATCTTGCCTCAGCCCCCCTACGGCGATTCGGTCCTCAACTCTGCGAGACGGTCCCGCGCAGCTTTCACGTAATGCTCGGGCGCCTCGGTGCCCGCCATCATCACGTACTTGTCGAGGTAGCGCTTCGCTTCCTCGTCGTTGCCTTGCAGCGCGTACGTCCAACCCAAAGAAAACAATGCATCGGGCATTCCCGGCACGATAGCGAGCGCAGCTTGGAACTCGGCAATCGCATCGTCATACTTTCGCTGCTGCTGATACACGGTGCCGAGCAGATGATGGACGTTCGCCTCTTCTTCGGTGCCGGGCATCGCGACCTTGAGTCCCTCGGTCAGCACCTGTGCCGCGTGATCCGGGTACTTGAGGTCCGCGTAGAGCCTGCCGAGCGCGGAGTACGACGGGAGGAAGCGCGGACCCGTCATGATCGCATCGGTGTACTGGTAAAGCGCGGCCTGCGGGTCTTCGAGCTCTTCGCTACAACGGCCGAGCTTGAAGTGCGCCTTGAACAGCGACGGGTCGATCTCGAGGGCCTTGCTGAAGGCCTTCTTCGCGGCCTTCCAATCCTCGAGCTCCATGAGAACCGTGCCGAGCTTCTCCTGATAGCCAGCGGCGTCCGGCTTCGCGACGATCGCCCGCTCTAGGGCCTCGCGTGCCGCGGAGAAGGAGCGCAACTCGATCTGCACGATCGCGAGGTTGAAGTAGGCTTGATGGTTGGTCGGATCGATCGCAGCGGCCTTTTCGAGACTCTGGGCCGCCTCGCTGAAGCGCTTCATCTGCGCGAGCTCCACACCCGCGTTCATTTCGTTCATCGACTCGACCCGTGCGCGCGAACAATTCCCGCCCATCAGGACTAAACCCACCAATACAAAGCCAATCGCCTGAGCTCGCATGCCCGCCTCCTGTGCCTGGAAATTCACAAGCACTTCAATCGTACAGCATTTGTCGCATGGCCAACAACTCTATTTCCGCCTCTTTTTTCGGCTCTTTTCGCGGTTTTGGCCAGTTTCATGCACACATCCGTTCCCTGAATTTGGGAACAGGAGCTAGAAAGCCAGGATATTCGAAGGAAATCTCGCTCTTGGCGCGATCTCCGGGGGCTCACTGACCTGCGGCGTCGAGCAGGAACGGGTAGTTCACGACCACCACGCCGCCGCCGTCGGGCGCTGGGAATGTCCAACGACGAACCGCGCGAACGATGCAGCTCTCGACGGCTTCGTTACGAAGACTCGAGCTGGCGACCATCGCAGACTGCACGGAGCCCGTCGGTGAGATCACGAAGCGCGTGGTGACGCGACCGCTCAGGTCGGGCCGGGCATTGAGCTGCTGCTCGTAGCAGAACTTCACCTCGTTGATGTGACGCCGGACCACGCGGCGGATCACTTCCTTCGAAAGCGAACCACGAACCTCGGCGCCCCCCGTGCGAACCTGCGGAACACCGGCCGCGCGTCCTCGGAATCCACCGACGCCGCGACCGTAGCCACCCTCGCCGGCGCCTCGGCCGCCGCCGCGTCCGATGGTTCCGAAGTTACCCATGCCGATCGTGCCCTGCCCGGTGCCACCGCCACCGCGACCGGTCCCGCGAAGACCGAGGCCACCAAAGCCAAAGTTTTGGCCGATGTCACTTCCGGTCATCGCGCCAAGCGCGCTCGCCGGATCGTTGCCGAGGGCGAAGTCGGCGCCATACGGCGACGTCGGGGAATTGAACGAGCCCTGCATGGCAGCGAGGGTGCCGATGATGCCTGCGGTGCGGGCTTCGTCCTTGGCCTGCTCGCGCGCCATGACTGGATCGGGATTGTCCTCCGGACCTTCGATCCCGTACTTGTTCTTGGTCTTCTCGGCGGTCTCGTCGCCCATCTGACCCTGCTCGCCCTCGTGAGCCTTGCCTGTGCCGCCACCGGACGAATCGTCGCCGTTCAACCACTCAGGTTCGGGTTCTTCGAGCTCCTCCGGCTCCATGAGGAACTGGATCAGGCGCGAGTCGGTGCTCAGCAGGTCCGAAGACAGGCCGCGCGGACGCGGAGGCTGGAAGTAGAACATCGTCAGCACGAGGCTCGCGAAGAGCGCCGCCCCGGCTACGTAAATCATCGGTCGAATGTCGGGCTTTGCATGCCCGGCGACCTTCTTGCCGGCTTTGACGTCCTTGATGATGAACGTGAAGTCCCGATGCTTCATGCGGACCGATCCACCTTCGGGTACCGGGAACTCGAGCGCGCCGGGCATGTTGCGACTCTCGCGGAAGTCACCTTGGCCGCGCATCAGGTCGAAGGAGCGGGTCTGGTCGCCGATCGTCGCCTCGCCCTTGGCGCCCGACGGAATGATCGCAGTGACCCCTGCGCCTTCGGCGACGCAAAGCGGCATGCGATCGACACCGATGGCGTCGTGTCAGAGGATGTAACCGATATCCTCTCCGTTCGGCTCGCCGACGAAATAGTCACGCGGCGGATTGAGGTAGTCGACGTTGAGAACGTTGCGTTCGCCCCAGAGGACCGACACTTCGATCGCTCGCTCGTTGGTCTCGATCTCGTGTGCCGGCACCGCAGGCGCCGTTGCCACGATTCCGTAGACCGCACCCTCGTCTTCTGCAGCCGCCCCGCCGAACGGCGTTCGCGACTTGCGGCGGGCACCGCCCTCGAACGGATTGAACTTCGGGCCGGACTCGTCGTCCTTCGCTTGGGGCGCGACGGGCGGAGCCTTGAATCGAGGCTCCGACTCTTCGTCGAGCATCGCATTCATCGCGCTCTCGTCCACGACAGGTGTGGCGCACTCGGCGCCCGCAGCCATCGCGACCGGCGGGCTGGATGCGACCGCAACGGTGCCCGTGATGATGTCGACATGCAACCGCTTGTTCCCGACCTGCACTTGGTCGCCGGTCTGAAGCTTGCGCCTGTTCACCTTCTCGCCGTTGACGAGAGTGCCCGTAGCGCTGCCGAGATCGATGATGAACACCTCGCCCGGAGCTGTCACCTCGATCACGGCATGCATGCGGCTGACTTTGTCGTCCTCGAGACGGACGTCACTCGTCGCCAGGCGACCGATCTTGATGATCTCTTGGCTCAGCGTTTCAGAGCTGACTAGCTGATCCCCATCGTAGATGGAAAACGCGACCGACGTATTGTGGCTGGTGTCACTCACCCGAATCCCCCATCACAAATCTTCCACAGATTTCAGCATCTCGGGAATAAAGTGCTCACGAATCTGAATCAGCGAGGCTCGACGACCGCGCCGCCTCACGATCAACTGCTCGCCATCCGGCCGAACCAAGTCGCCCGTGACGAGGTCGTCCTCGAAGTCGTAGGTCGTCTCCGGAGGCGGTGCGTCCTGTGCGCTAGCGGCCAGCGGAGTTAGCGCCAAGCCAGCCAAGAGCGCTGCAAAAACGAGGGTTTGCGTGATGAATGTCGAAATTGTTTTACTCACGTTTCCTCCTCAACCCGCGACCTGCATGGCCTCGATCGAGATGTCGATGTTCTGCATGCGGCCGGGCCGACATTTGGGCGCACCCCGCTTCTTGCCCGACTGCTGCGCGCAGCGGGTGTTGACGTCTTTCACGCTCGCACGGAATTCGGGAGTGCTGCCTGCCCGCTTTAAGAACTCCGAAAAGTACGTTCGCGCCTGTTTCAGGTCGCTGACCGACCCGGACATGTAGTCCTGGTAGAGCACTCCGAGATTGAAGTAGGCCTCGGGGCGTCCGCCATCGATCTGCTTCGCTCGCTCGTACTGCGTCTGGGCTTCGGCGAATTGGCCCAGACCCCGAAGCGCGGTCCCCAACCCGATGACCGCGTCGTAGTTGTCAGGCTGGAGCGCGACCGCCTTTTCAAAGGCCTCCCGTCCGTCGTCGTAGCCTCGGAACGAGATGGTGACCTCGCCGAAATTCATCTGGGCTTCGAACAGGTCGGGATCGAGCGTGATAGCGCGCTGGAAAAAGCGAAGCGCAGCAATGACGTCGCCCTTGTAGACCTTGATGAGGCCCCAGGTGTTGTAGATCGGCGCGTAGTCCGCGTCGAGCATTTGGGCCTGACGACAGACGACCTCGGCGAGGTCGAGCTCGGCTGGCTTCCCGGTGCGGCCCCGATCGTAGTGGAGCAAGGCCATCTGGTTGAAGGCCGCTAGGTAGTCTGATTCGATCGCCAGGGCGCGCCGTAGGTTCTTGAGCGCCTCGTCGTTCTGGCCTTGGGCCCGCTGAACGATCGCCAGGTTCGTGTACCCCGAAGTGCACTGAGGATCATCTTGAATCGACTTCTCGAAGGTTGCCTTCGCCTCACTGATCCGGCCGCCATTCAGATCTCGCAGCCCCATCGCAACCCGTGCCTTACAGAACTTCGCGTCGACCTTGAGGGCCTGCTCGTAGTGCTTGTAGGCGCCGTTGTCGTCACAGCGGGAAAGTGCAAGACCGGCCATGTAGTGAGCTTCCGCGAAGCCACCGCCTTGTGCGTCCGCAACTCGCTCGAAAGCCTTCGAGCTCGCGGCGCACTTCGAAGAGGTCCAGCCGGACTGCTCGTTGGCTTCGAAGTCCCCAAGGGCAGATTCCCACTTGCCCAGAGCCTTCGTCGTCACGGCACTTCCGTCTGCGGTGGTGATGGCCTCGCCACCAACAGTGCGTGCGACGTCACCGGTCGGAGCCGTCGTCTCCTTGCTCGTCGCGCCCTCCCCGCCGCCACAACCGACGACGAGCGCAAAGGCGATAAACGCCAATTTGTGGTTTCGCATCACGGTCCCTCCCTCTTGGCAACCGCATCCTGGGTGTTCAGCCGCTGCTGATTGATCGCTCCGAGGTCGACGACGCCGGGGTCACCGACCGTCGCCTTGACGTAGTTCGGCTCGCCACGAAGCTCGGCCGCAACCGGGTACTTGGTCGGGTTGAGCCCATTGAGCTCGTGCTCGCACGCCCTCGACCATTTGTTGAACCAGCGCACCTGCGTCGCCGTCTTCAAACAGAACTCGAACTTGTCGACAGCTTGTCGCTGAAGTGGCTCGGAGACGTCGTCGAGCGCGCCGACGTAGATGTCGTAGAGCTCCGGATCTCGTTCGATCTCGCGCGGAATCGGGGCGTCCCGGAACTCGTCCACGAAGCTGCGGTACATCTCGCCAGTTCGCGAAGCGGCGGCGATTTGCCATGGCGCCGACTTCATCTGCACCCCGCCGGCGTTGACGGTCATGCGGGCCACCTTGGCGTAGTCCGCCTCTGCAGTCCGAAGCGCGCCCTGCTTCTTCCTGACCCATTTCTTGAACTCGTTGTCCGACCACTTCTTCACACGGGCCATGCTCTTGCCGCCCTTGTACTGCGGGAAGGCGACCTTCTCGAAGTCGGCGAACTTGTACTCGGAGAGGTAGAACTGCGACTCCGCTGCGCTATCGAGCGCTTGGCGGAGGTAGAGCACCTTGTCTTCCTTCGAGGTCTTGAGCGCCGAAATGCGCTTTGGCGCGCCCTGCGTCCATGTTCGAACCGCTGCAGCGAAGCTCGGCTTGGCCTCGCCTTTCTTGTTCAGCTCCCAGAACGCCCGCCCGATGGCAGTGTGCGCCTGGATGATCTGGTGCGGCATCCCCACCTTCCCGTACTTCTTCAAGTACTCGCGGTAGTGGGTGATGACCTGGAACCAGCGCTCTTGGCGCTCGTAGATCGATCCGATGGAGAAGAACACCTGAGACGTTTGTCTCGGCAGCTTCCTTCGGTAGTTGCGAGCGAACAGGTCCGAGTTCTCGATCGCGGTCTTGTCGTCACCGAGACCAATTCGGAAGAAGGTCGCCTGCTCCAACCCTTCAATGGCGTTCGGGCATGTGCCGTTACTCTTGTCTTCCGCGGAACATCGTTTGCCATCCTCGCCCGGGAACTTGCGCGCGAACTGCTCGTAGTACTTCGCCGCTTGTTCGTAGTAGGCCAGGGCCTGGAAGTTCTGTCCGATCAGATAGACGGCCTTCTTGCTGAGCTTGCTCTCAGGGTACTGCTCGATGAGCACGGTGCGGACCTGGATCGCTCGGCCGAGCAGATGCGCCGCTTCGAAGTTGATCGCGGCGTTGTAGAGCACCTCATCCATCTCTCCGCATTCGGAGTGACGCCGAAAGATTCTCACATACGTGGCGGCGGCCTTCTTGAACTCGCCGGTCTTCTGGTACGTCTCGGCTTCTTTGCGCCGGACCTGGCACTGAAGTGTGCCGAGAGTACCGCAAAGGTCCGGGTGCTCCTCCCGAAGCGCCTCGGTACCGCAGTACGAGCCACTCATCGGATCGATGGTCGCGCTAAGCTCCTGAACGCAAGCCACCCGCGGTTGCGAGATCTGAGTCCCGAGCACGTTCAAGCAATCGAGGTAGAGGTTCGCGGCATACTCGGAGAGCTCGCTGTCTTTGTGATTGAACGCGATGTCGCGGAAGAGCACGGCAGCCTCTTCGAATCGGTTCGCCTCGTAGTAGATGCGTGCACGGCGGTACTTGATCGTTGCCAGATCCTCGGCTTTGTCGACGTAACAAACGTATCTGTTGAACGCTTCGAGCATGCCCTCCTGAAGAGGGGTCAGCTTCTTCGGCGCGAACTCGTTGGAGCGGTTGGCCTGAGCGTTGTTCTTGGCCTTCTGATCGGTGCGGCTGACGAACTTGCTCTCGGTCTCGCGAGGTACGTACTGCTGCTGATAGAGGTTGTTGTAGCAAAGGACCGCAGCGTAGGCGGCATCGCTCGTGTACTCACCCTGCGGGTTGAGCTCCACGACGGAGTCGAACGCGGGCCCGCACTGGCCCCACTCCTCCATCTTCCACAAGAGCTCGGCGTAGAAGTACGAGATCTTGTACTTCGTCGGCCAGTCCCGCTTATCGATGTTCGGGAACGTCATCTGCTCCATCTCCGGGAACTCCTTGAGCAGGGTCCGGTAGAGCACAGCGGCCTGTGACATCGTCTTCTTGTTCTTGGTGCCGGGAGTCTGGTCGCTTCCAACAGCCTCGCGGTGCCAGGAGGTGCCCAGCCAGAGCATCGTCGTTGCGGTCTCGACCTTGCACTCCTCGACCTTGTCGGCCGGCTTTCCGCCCTTCTTGAAGGTCCGATAGACATCGACGAGCCGCTTGAGCTCGATGATCTGCTCTTGCTTGGGCCGAGACGAAATCACGGCGTTGGTGACCTTGGTCTGCCAATCACAGAGCGCGTTGCTCTTTGGCGCGTCGGCCATGAGCTTGTGGTAGACGGTGATCGCCTGAGGCCACTGCCCCGTGTCGTAGTAGAGCTCCGCGAGGTTCTCGAGCATCTCGTGGGCCTCTGCGTCATTGCGCGCGTAGCGCCGGAAGAACTGAAGCGCCTTGCCCGGCGAGCCATACCGAGAGTACGGAAGGACGAGCTCTTTGCGGGCCTGTCGCGCTAGGTTCTTCGCATCGTTTGCGTACTTGTTGTTCTGTGCGAACTCGAGGATGTCGACGAAGCCCTGAAGCGATTGCTGGTATCGCTCGCGGTTGTATTCGACCCAGGCGATCTTGTAGAGCGCGTAGCCGTACACCGAGTTTCGCTTCGGCGGAAACTCGAGCACTTTGCGGTAGAACTTCGCCGCCGCGTCCATGTCGCTTTCTTCGTTGAAGTAGTACTCCGCAAAGGACAGGTAGGCGTTGGGTACGAATCGGCTGTTGGGATGGTCCTTGATCAGGCGCCGGTAGACCGATCGGGCCTTCTCGAACTGATCGAGCTCCTGCAGCGCGAACGCCAAGGAGAAGAGGACCTCGTCCATGCGCTTGAAGTTCGGATGATCCCGAACGAGCGTCGCGTAAGTGCGGATGCTGTCTTCACGGATCTTGTCGAGATCGGCCTGGGCCGCTTTCTGGCCATTACGAGCCTGTTTGCAACGGGCCTGGTCCTGATCGCGAGTGCATGCCTCGTAGATCGGATCGTCGAAGGAGCGCACCTTGGCGTTCTTGGCGATCTGCATCTCGAACTGGGTTTCCGCGAGACGAAGGAGCACCTCCGGCCGACGCGGATCGTCCGGGGCGCTGTTCTTCACCAGCCGCTGGAGAATCGAGATCTCTTTTTCGAGAAGACCCTCCGCGCGGGCTTGCGTTTTCTCGCGGCCGAGACGCGTGCTCATGTCGATCTGGAGCGACGGGCCGGTTGGACCTTGCGAAGCGGTCTTCTTCCGCTCCGCTGCCGTCATCCGCGACACCGGCGCGTTGCCGGCTTCCTTGGCCACTTCCTTCCGTGCTCCTGCTGGACATGCGGCGATCGCTCGCTCGGTGTCAGCTGGAATGCACATCGGAGCTGCGCTCATCGGCGCCTGCTCGGCTGCGGCTTTCCCCCCAATCGTTACCGCGAGCAGCCCAAACAGCAGGCCCGCCGTGTACCTT
>CBDUCC010000009.1:0-23753 GCA_965365555.1 uncultured Myxococcales bacterium
CCCGCTTCTCGTTCTTCGTGACCAGCGTGGGCACGGGAGAAGCCGGTGGCGACATCGGCGGACTCGCGGGCGCCGACGCGTTCTGCCAAGACCTGGCAAGCGCCGTCGACGCGGGGGATCGAACCTGGCGCGCCTACCTGAGCACCGCTTCGGAGGACGCCCGGGATCGAATCGGCAGCGGACCTTGGTACAACGTGCTGCTCCAAGAGGTGGCGGAAGACCTGGATGCGCTTCACCAGAACGGGATCTCTCGGCTCGAGTGGTTCGTCGTGGACGACCCCGATGGCGAAGGGCACGTGCGCGATGAGAATGGAGAGCTCGTGCCTCTGACCGAACACGACATCATCACTGGCAGCACCATGGAGGGGAGGGTCTCCGAGGGCCGAACCTGTCTCGATTGGACCTCCGCCAGCGACGAGCACGTTGCCCAGGTAGGCCATAGCGATCTCGCGCCGGAAGGCGTCGCCATCGGCGGCCCCGATCGTCTCTCTTGGAATTCCGCACATGAAACGACCGGCTGCACGCCGCAGGGGCTCGCCGAACGGCAAGGCTCCGGGCGCTTCTACTGCTTCGCCATCGATTGATCATGATCACCGACTTCGACGACTATCTCATTCATCAATCGGCGACCCCGATCAGCCAGCCCTCGGTCACCGACCGCAATTTCTACGACCGCTACTGGTTCAACGGCTACTCCAAGGCGGGCGACCTCTATTTCGGCGTTGGCTTCGGCCGGTACCCGCACCGCTTCGTTCAGGACGGCCATCTCAGCGTCGTGCTCGACGGTGTCCAACACTCGTTTCACTGCTCGGGGCGGGCCCCGGAAGACCCTCGAGATTCCAGCGTCGGTCCGATGCGAATCGAAGTGATCGAGCCCATGCGAGTCTCTCGGGTCGTCGTCGAGCCCAACGACACCGGGATCGACTGTGACCTGACATTCTATGCGAACACCGCGCCCCACCAAGAGCCGAAGAACGTGATGTACGACGGCACGCGGCTCATCATGGACACGCTTCGGTTCACGCAGTTCGGTCGCTGGGAAGGATACGTGTCGATTCAAGGACGTCGCATCGAGGTAACGCGCGATACGATGTACGGCACGCGCGACAAATCCTGGGGCGTGCGTCCCGTGGGCGAGTTTGAAGAAGGCGCGCCTAGCAAGCTGTCGACGAGCCCCGGTGTGTACTTCGTTTGGATGCCCCTGCAGTTCGACGGCTTCTGCACCCACTACTTCACGCGCGAGGAACCCGACGGGTACCCCACTGAGCTGTCCGCGACGCGAATCAAGTCGTATGCGTCCATGAACGAGATCCCACGGGGATCGGCGGCCGCCGGTTCCACGGAGCTTCTCCGGAACGCCCGGCACAGCGTGCGATGGACCCGAGGAACACGTTGGCCCGGTGCCGCGACGCTCGACTTCGAGGCCCGCGATGGCGCTCACCATGTCGAGCTCGAGCCGCTCCTTCGGTTCCACATGATGGGGATCGGCTACCAACACCACGAGTGGAAGCATGCGCTTTGGCACGACGAGCTCGCGATCGGCGCGGAGAGCTGGAGGCTCGAGGAGGTCGAACCCGACGACTTTGCGACCATTCATTGCCAGACCGTCTGCCGCGCCAGGATGGGCGAGCAGCTAGGCATCGGGGTGATCGAGAGCCTGTGCTACGGCCCACACGCGCCTTCGGGCTTCGAGGACTTCTTCGACGGCTACCGCGGGGACTGACCCACGGCCGGGCGCACTTGGGTCCCAAAAGAGGCTAGACTCGCGCACCATGCGCGATCCCATCTCATGGCGCGTGCTCGTGTTGGTCGTCTTTGCTGGGGCCGCATGCGGCTCCGACAGTGGCCCCGAGCCGCGCGACGTGGTCGAGCTCGTCGGAACCCCCGGTGCCGCCGACTTTCCGGACCTCGAGATGGGCCGGGCGCCCGACCTATCGGTTCTCGCGCCCGAGGAGCGGGCAACCATCGAAGAGGCGGAGGCTCGCTCCGAAGCCCTTCGAACCCGGCCGCTGGAGATCCGCGCGCCTGCAGGCGCCAACGTTCGGATCGAGCTCATCCGCCACGGTTTTCCGATCGGTGTCGCCGTAGAGCTTCGCAAGTTTCAGTCTTCGGAAGACCTCGACTGGTACTCGGAGACAGCCTCTCGCTACTTCAACTTCGCGGTGCTCGAGAGCGAGGCGAAGTGGAAGGTGACCGGCCCCGAGCCCGGAGTTCGCGACTACAGCCAGACCGAGCCCGTGCTCCGCTGGGGCGAAGATTGGAACCTCGACATCAAAGGTCACGTTTTGGTCTGGGGCAACGCGCCGCCGCTCTCGTCGTCGGGTGTCCCCGACTGGGTGCTCGAGCGATTTCCGGATTCCGGACTCAGCGAGTCCGAGCGTGAGGAGCTTAGCGGGCTCATCGAAGAGCAGGTACGTGATTCGGTCTCACAGTTCGAGGACCGGATCCCCGTCTGGGACATCACCAACGAGACCCTGCAGCCGCTCGCGCAATGGTTCATCGACAGAGTCGGACCCGAGATCACGAACGACGCGTTCGATTGGGCCCAGGAAGAGGATCCCGACGCGACGCTCGTCATGAACGAGTGGATCTCGGAGGTGTTCACCGGCATCGGCGGACCCAGTGCGGAAGACGTCCGCGATCTGCTTCTCGAGCTCCGCGAGGCCGGCGTTCCCGTCGACGCGGTCGGGATCCAAGGGCAGTTCACCCCCGCCGCCGCACACCTTGGGCCGGGTGCAGACGTCTCCCAGCGCACTCCACTCGACTTGTACGCGCGCGCGCTCGACACGATCGCCGAGGCCGGAGTGCCGATCCACATCACCGAGATCAACGTCTTTACGCCGGCGGATCAGGAGGTCCGGGCCGCCCACCTGTCGGGTGCGATGCGAGTCTGGTGGGGTCATCCAGGCGTTGCGCAGTTCGGGTTCTGGAGCCTCTGGGACGAGGTTTCCGGCAAGAATGACTACGACGTTGGTCTCTACGACGACGACAAGAACATCACGCCCATGGGGCACGCGGTGATGCATCTCCTCAATGATCGCTGGCGAAGCCGTGTCTCGGGGACGGTCGGTGAGGATGGCCGCGTCAGGCTTCGAGCCGCAGCCGGCGACTACCTCGCCCAATGGAGCCTCGCCGGACAGACCTTCTCGGCGGCATTCGAGCTTCCGATCGGCACCGAGCCGGTGGTACTTCAGCTAGTCGGGGAGGAAAAATGAGGCCTGTTGCGATGACGGTCGGGCTACTTCTGGCGGTGCTCGGCACCGGTCTGCCCCTTGCCTCGGCCGAGTCGTTCGTGCTCGGGCCGCCAAGTGAAGAGGTGCCCACGGTCGTTCGCGCCTCCTTTCGGATTCGCGACATCAATGCGATCGACGATGAGGCCGAGACCTTCGAGTTCAGTGGTGTGCTGACCCTTCGCTGGAGAGATGAGCGCCAGGCGTTCGATTCAGAGCGTACCGGCGTCCGCGCGAAGGTCTACCAAGGCGACTTTCAGTTCGACGAGGTCTCGCCGTCATGGTTCCCGCAGGTCGTCTTGGCCAACGAGTCCGGTCTGTTCCAGCGGCACGGGGTGATTCTCCGCGTGCTCCCCGATGGAACGTCGACGCTCACAGCAGACATCAACGCGGTCGCTGAAGCCGATCTCGATCTCCGCCGATACCCATTCGACCAACAGCGGCTCGAAGCCGTCTTCGAAGTTCTGGGCGTGGATACGACCGAAGTGCTTCTCGAGGCGGTAGAACATGTCGGGAGCCCAGAAGAGCTCCGACTCCGTACGCCCCAATGGACACTCACTGGCCTTCGCGCCTTCACGAGGGAACGCGCTGTCAGAGGGTCCGCTGAGCCGCGCTCGGCTTCGGCGTTCGTCCTCAGCGTCGATGTCGAGCGTCGGTCGTTTTTCGTAGTTCGCCTCATCGTGATCCCGCTCGCGTTGATCGTCATGCTCTCTTGGTCCGTGTTCTGGATGGACCGCTCGTCGATCGCGGACCGGATCAACCTCTCGTTCATCGGCATTCTCACTGCCGTGGCCTACCAGATCGTCGTGAGCGACATTCAGCCACACATCTCGTACGTAACCCTCCTGCATGGCTTTCTGAACCTCAGTCTCCTGCTCATGGGCGCCACGGTCGTCATCAACCTCGTGGTTGGCGCACTCGATCAGCGCGGTCACGCCGCGGCAGGAGATCGCCTCGACCGCACCTGCCGATGGGCTTTCCCGGCGACGTACTTCGGGCTGACCGCAGTCATGGCGCTCGTTACCTTCACGTTCTTTTGAACCGAGTCCGGGCCACACGGGCGAGTCACAAAATCGGCCTGCGTTCGTGCTAGGGTCCCGACGTTTTGACACGCATGCGACTCACAGTCTCGGTTCTATTGGTCCTCTCCAGTGCTTGCTCGGGCGACGACCTCGGCGGGAGGTCGGCTTCCGGTCCCCTTCAGGCGCTAACCGCCGTCCCCGACGTGAACGTCGGGGGACGAATCGTCGATGTGACCGGCCGTGAGGTGCTTCTGCGTGGCGTGAACGTCAATGCGCACGTCGAGTATTGGCAGTACGACGAGGAGCTGTTCACCGCATATCCATTCACCGCGGAGGATGCGGACACGATCGCATCGATGGGGTGGAACCTCGTTCGGCTTTTGCTCAGTTGGTCTCGCGTTGAACCGAGCCCCGGTGAATACGACGAGGCGTACCTAGACGAGATCGCCGCATCGGTCGCGCTGCTTCGTCAGCGCGGGATCTACACCCTGATCGATCTCCATCAAGATGCATGGAACGCGTCCTTGGCTGCGCCTCCCGACGAAGTCTGTGGATCGGGTACGCGGCCAGCGGGCGGATGGGACGGGGCCCCTTCGTGGGCCACCTTCGATGACGGACGCCCTCGTTGCGAAGGAGGCCCGCGCGAGCTCGTGCCTGCGGTCCGCGCCGCCTGGCAGGCCTGGCTCGACGATCGCGAAGGCCCCGGTGGCGTGGGTATCCGGACCCGTTACGTCGACATGTTCGCGCATGTCGTCGCGCGATTCGCCAAAGATGACAGCATTGCGGGCTTCGACGTCATGAACGAGCCCAATGTCTTCGGCGGCGCGGAGGACGCCATTCTATCGTCGTTCTACGAGGACGCGCTTCAGGCGATGCGCGCGGCGGAAGCCGACGTCGGGGCGCCCAAGCGGCTCTTCTTCTTCGAGCCGGGTGTGGCCTGGGCGGAGGTCGGACTCCCCGGACCTCCGCCGTTTGAGCACGATGATCAGGTGGTCTACTCGCCGCACATCTATCAGGAGGGGATCGCCCCGGGCACCCTCGAAGAGGGATTTGCCCGCGCCGCGGATGAAGCGAGGAGGCTCTACCGCGGAGCGCCGGTAGTGACTGGCGAGTGGGGAAGCAATCCGAACCGCGCCGCCGACCCCGACGACGACTACTTTGAGCGGCACCTCGCCGAGCAAGAGAACTATCGATTCGGGGCTACGCTCTGGACCTGGCGAGAAGCCTGCGGTGATCCGCACAAGTACAACGATACGCGCGACGGCAGAGTGCCGATGGTCTACGGTTTCTTCGAGGTCGATTGCGAAACCAATACGATCCAGGGAGAGCGAGCCGCGCTCTCGGACGTGCTCCGAAAGATGGCCGTTCGTTTCGCTCCGGGTGTTCTTCGTGAGCTGGAATGGGCGGACAACGATCGAGTGCTCGAGGCGCGGGGCGAAGCAGCCCGGGCCGGCACTCGACTCGAGGTGTTTGTACCGACGTCAGATCCATCCAAGGTCGCCATCGAGGCGACGGGCCTCGGGGACCTCGAAGCCAAGGCCTGGTATGGCAGTACCGTTTTCGTCGCACCCGCGGAAGGCGGCGCCTGGTCGATCCGTCTGGCGCGCTGAGAGACCGGCTGCGCAGCCCGAATGAGGGCTAGTACGGGTAGCCGTAGAAACCGGTCCGGTCGATGGGCGGTGTGTAGAACACGTCGTCATAGTAGTTACCGCCCGTGTATCCGTATCCGACGTAGACCTCACCGCCGTACACGCCGCAACTCGCCGAGGAGAAGCAGGCGAGGGCGAGTGCCAGGAGCAACGTCCGTTCGAGTACCTTCTTCATGGCTGCTCCTGGACTTCGGTTGTTGGGGACCATTTTTGAAGTGCTAGCGGCGCTCCCGACGGGTCGACGACGACGGCGAGCGTGCCATTTCGAAGCTCCGGGCGCGGTGCGATGATCACTTTGCCGCCCAGTGCTTCTGCCGCTGTCGCGAGCACCTCGGGATCTTCGACGCGAACGTACGGGACCCACACCGACCGCACGTCGTCGAAGGGATTCTCGAGCACCGCAGCCCTCGGTCCGCCGGAGCTCCAGAGCACATTGTAGTCCCGACCGGAGTCCTGTCTGACCGTCTTGACCTCATAGCCCAAGGCTTCCTCGTAAAAGGAAAGGGCGCGCTTGGGATCGTTGGCGAGCAGCTCGTGCCAGAGCCAACCGTGCATGGCGGGGGCCTGGTCCGGCGGATCGCCGTGAGCCGGTGCCAGGAGGTGCAGCAAGGCTCCATCGGCGTCCTGTACCGTGACAACCCGACCGATGCCGGCCACGTCGATCGGGGTTTCGAGCTGCTTTCCGCCAGCGGCGCGTACGGCCTGGAGTGAGCCATCGAGGTCCGTCACCGAAACCGCGCTCAGCCAGTGCGCTCGCTTCGGCGCTTCTCCTTCGTTCCTGGCGTCGAGGATTCCGCCGACGTTTCGACCGCGATGGGAGATGACGGAGTAACGCCCGCCCTCCTTCACGTCGAAGTCCCAGCCGAACAGCTCCCCGTAGAACGCCCGCGCCGCATCCGGGTCCGAGGTGATCAGGTTGTGCCAGACGAACTTGCCAGGAAGCGGGTGGTCACTGGCCTCCTGGGCGATCGGCGGAAGGGTTGTATTCGGACGACTGCAGCCGAGCGCTGAGCTCAGCGTGAGGATGAACAGCACCGTGAACGCCGCGCGAAATCTAAACTCCATGCGCCACTCTATCTGAGCCCGCGGCTTGGGGCATCCCTGCAATCATCGCGACCCGTGGACGAAACGCCCCCGATCAGGCTAGAACTGCGGGTATGGCCCGATTTCACCCACTCGCGTGGAGGCTCTGCCTTGGGTTTGCGGTTCTTGCGAGTGCCTGCTCCGGCGAGAGTTCGAGCGGCACCACAGGCAGCGGTGGATCTGTAGGGGCCGGCGGGACAGCAGGCGAGGGCGGCAGCGCCGGCACCGATGCGGCGGCCGGTCTCGCGCCCGACGAGCTCGGTATGTTCTCCATCGGCTACACGATGTTCGCGCCGGTCGACGCCAGCCGAGATGATCGTCCCTTGCCAGTGAGTGTCTGGTATCCGGTCGACGAAGCGGACGCGGCGACCGAGCCGCTGACCGAGTACCCGCTTCAATCCGGTTTCACGCTTGCCTCGGAGGTTGCGGTCGACGACTTACCCGCGTCTAGCGCGGGTCCATTCCCGTTGCTCGTGTTCTCCCACGGCTTCGGCGGCATCAACACGCAGTCGACGAAGTTGATGGAGGCGCTCGCGAGTCACGGGTTCGTCGTGGCCTCCGTCGAGCACAGCGGCAACACCGCGCTCGACCAAAGCGATCCGACTCCAGCGGAGAATCGAGTGCCGGACGTGAGCTTCGTGATCGATCGGATGCTGGAACGTGCGGACGATGACGCCGATCCGCTCTCAGGCCGCATCGATGCGTCGAAGATCGGGGTTCTCGGACACTCCTTCGGCGGTTCGACGGCCATGGGCACGGTAGCCGGCTGGGCAGGAGCTGATCCCGATCCGCGAGTGACCGTCATTGGCGTGATTGCGGGCGGAGTCGGTACTCGGTCGTTCAGCGAAGAAGTGCTCGCAAGCGTGACGGCACCCACGATGTTGCTCGTCGGCACGCTGGACCCCAATGCGATGGAGAATCACCGCGAAGCGTTTGCGCTCATGTCGAACGCCGAGGCGCTCTTCAAAGTGGAGGTCACCGGAGCGAACCACACCCATTTCGCCAACGTATGCGACATCGGCAACGCGCTCATCGACATCGGGATTGGCCAGGACGCATGGACCCAGCTCGGCGCCTCTGCACTGATTCAGCCGTACAACGACACCTGTACCGATGAGGTGTTCCCCATCGCCGAGGCGACGCGGCTTCAAAGCCTCTACATGGTCGCGCACTTCAAGCGCTACCTCCTCGGCATGACTGAGTACGATGCATACCTCGATGCCACGTACGCCGAAGAGAACGAACCGGCGGTCGTGTTCGAGGCGAAGTAGCTCCAAAGGCTTTATGGGCTCGCGTCGAGGAAGTTCGCCTTCCAGGGCCCGATTCCCGTGATCTGAAGCACGGCCACTCCATCGGCGAGGACGAAGTGATGCGCGCCTTTGGCGTTCACGTAGTAGTCCCCCGGACCAAACCAGGTCACGTTTTCCCGGTCGATCGCATCGCCAAACCCGACGCCGACCTTCCCTTCCAGAATCGTCACACGCTCGTTGCGCGGATGCCAGTGAGGCCGCATTTCGAACTCGCCTGTGGTCCGAAAGCGCACCGTGAACAGCATCTCCTGGCGCGGGTCTCCTTCGACGACCGCCATCTCACAGCCCTTCGGAAGCGAGGGAGGGCAAGGTCCCCAATCGATCTCAGAGGCCAGCGCTCTGAGCTGCGTCTCGCCGCCGCCGATCTTCGCCTCCACGACGGCAACGGCTTCCGGACAGGCCGGCGCCGAAGACGCGCACCCGCCCAACACTCCCACGATCGACCCCAAGACGACTATCCGCACCATGCCCCAGGGTTACAACGACCCTTCCCAGAAACACAAGGGGACAGGAACCCCCCTCAAGAGCCCAAACGTTTCAAACACTTACGACCCCAACTGCGAATTTTCCAGGCCCCGGCGCGCTCTGGCACCCTCCGGCCGCGCCTCGTTTTCGTCCCAGGCGCTCTGTCTCGGTCGACTCCCAGGATTCTTCTCGCCGACCGGATCCATTTGGCATCATGCCTCGATGAGTGGTCAGCTTGGCACCTCGCGGGTCCTCTGGATCGCGCTCTTCGGGTCCACCCTGATCTACATCGCCGTCCTCGAACTCACGACGATCGACGTGGCTACCGACTGGCGAAGCCTCGCCCCGATGTTTGCCTTCGGAGCCTTCGGCAGTGCGGCTGCCAGCCTCTTCGCTCCTCGTTTCGTGCGCCGGTCCCCCTCGAGTGGGACACAGAGTCCCTATCTCGTTGCGCTGATCCTATCGCTCGCGCTCGCAGAGAGCGTGTCGATCCTCGGTTTGGTTCTGGGCTTCATGGGCGCGCCGCCGACCGTGGTTCTGCCGTTCTTCGTCGTCACCTGGGTGCTGATGATTCTCCGGTTCCCCACGCAGCAGAGAATCGACGCCTTCGAGTCCTGAGCTCGTGGCTCCTACTCGGCAGTGCCAGCGCCGCCACCCATCCCCCCCGATCCCGCTGAACCACCGCCGCCCGAAGTGTCGCAGGTGCATCGGCAGGCCGTTCCTACGCATGCGATGTTCAGCGCCGGATCGGGCGCACACTCTTCGATGCAGGCGCTTGCACAGGCATCGGCCACCTCACATCGCTTCGGATCCGTTCCGCATCCGATCCAAGTTGCAGAGAGGACGAGGGTCGTGGAGAGGACGAGTAGGGCCTTGCGCATGCCGCGAACCTAGCGCGGTTTCGCAACCTGAATCAACCCGACGATCCGATTCTGCAGTGACTGCGCTTGTGCGTGCGAGGTAGGATGCCTCGCCATGAGCGAGAGATATTTCGAGACTACCTCTGCCTTCGCCTCCGTCATCGATACGATGCGCGAGCTCGAATCGACGTTCCTCTCAGGCGACCGCGCGGTCGAGCAAGACATTTCCGTCGTCGAAGGCTACCGGTGGATCTTCACGATGGTCCAGGTCGCCTTCGATTGCTTCGTCTGGGCCGACAAGGATCGCCCCGCCTTCGTCGACATCGTTGGTCGATACAAGAAGTGGGGAGGGGACAACGCAGATGCCTACTACCAGTATGCAGCGATCGACCCGAGCCGGAAGTATCGCGTTCATCTCGACGCGGGAGACGCTGTGTACCTCTCCCTCAGCGTCTATGAGGGGCCGGACGATGGCCAGCCTGCCGAGGGCATGTCTGGGAGCCTTCATCTGGGCGAGATGCAAGCCAACCAAGACGGAAGCTATGACATCGTCCTCTGCGCGCAGGAGCACCCGGGCAACTGGATCCAGCTCTCTGCAGACTCGAACGCGGTGATCACCCGCGACTACCTTGCTCACCCGTGCCGGGATCGGCGCGCGGTCTGGAGGATCGAGGCAGACCATCCGCCCGCGACGATCCGACAGAGCGATGGCGACATGGCACGCCGCTTTCGAGCCGCGATCAACTGGCTGAAGTCTCAGGGAGAAATCACCCCCATCGCTCCTCTCGGCGACCCCAACACGATGATGGAGCCACTTCCCATGGGTGCGATCACCTATGGTTGGGGAGCTGGCGATGCGTCCTACGGAATGGGCAACTATGAGCTCGAAGAGGACGAGGCGCTCATCATCGAAGGCACCTCACCAAACTGTGCGTTTTGGAACCTCTGCATCTGGAACGAGTTCCTGCACACCTACAACTACGACTACGAGCGTGTCTCGATCAATGGACATCAGGTCGCGTACAACGATGACGGCTCCTGGACCCTGGTGATCTCCGAGAAGGACCCCGGTCATCCGAACTGGATCCGCACGCAGGGACACCGCAGTGGCGTGCTCTGGGCCCGATGGTTCTTGCCGGAGCAAACCCCGTCGCAGCCGACGACGCGCGTGGTCAAGGTCTCCGAGGTCGGGGCTCATTAGGGGCGTCGTTCGACCACGGAATCTACCGTGAAGAACTCTTCGATGAACGCGGTCGCAGGTTCGCTGCGGAGCTCCTGCATCGATCCGCGCTGGGTGACCTTGCCGTCCTCGACCACGACGATGTCGGCGCCCAAAGCCTCTGCATCTCTCAGGTCATGAGTCACCACGATGGCAGGTCGATCTCGCGCGGTGAGGTGATCGGCCAGGAAGTGTCGGAGCTTGCGACGGGAGCTGGGGTCGAGGGTCGCGAGCGGCTCGTCGAGCAACAGCAGCTCAGGTTCGACAATCAACGCTCGGGCCAACGCAACCCGTTGCTTCTCACCCCCAGAAAGACGCCGCGGAAGCCGATCGGTTAGATGCTCGCAGTCGAGCTCACGCAGGAGAGCTCGGGCGGCGTCTCGGCGTTCGTCGAGTGGTCTACGACGCGGCCCCAACGACAGGCCGAATGCCACGTTGTCGACCGCTCGAAGATGCGGAAATAGCCCGAATCCCTGGGGCACGTACCCGACGCGGCGCTCCTCCGGCGGCACGTTCAATCCGACCGAGGAATTGAACACTTCCTTCACGCCAATCCGGATGACGCCGGATTGCGGATGGTAGGCGCCGGCGATCATTCTCAACAACGTGGTCTTGCCCGCTCCGTTCGGCCCGACGATCACCGTGGGACCGGTTTGCGCCTCGAGCGCGAGATTCACAGAGAGCGCTCCGAGCCGTGCATGGAGCTTCACCGACCAGCTCATCCGTCGCTGTCCTCTCGGTCGATGGGATCGAGCTCGACAACCCTCGTGTCGAACGCTCTGGGCCCGAGGCGTATGGCGAACAGCAGGGCGACGGCGATCGCCGTCAGAAGGAGGGAGATCGCCAATGCGGCGCGCACGTCGGACTCGAGCGTCATGTAGATCGCGAGCGGCATCGTTTGCGTCTCGCCGGAGAGGTTACCGGCGAACAGAAGAGTCGCCCCAAACTCCCCAACCGAGCGCGCGTATGCGAGAGCGGCACCACCGAGGAGCCCGGTCGCAGCGACCGGCACCGCCACGCGAAAGAAGGCGGCAGACGGCGACGCCCCAAGTGTTCTCGCCACCAAGACCAAATCGACGTCGACGCGACGGAACGCAATCGCCGCAGACGCTACGTAGAACGGAGCGGAGACCACGACTTGCGTCAGTACGACGGCGGTCGTCGTGAAGGGTATCTGCAGATCGAGCCAAGCGAGCAGCGGCCCGAGGACGCCGCTTCTACCGAACGCCTGGAGTAATCCGACGCCGAGCACCGCAGGTGGAACGACGATCGGCAGGACGACCAAGATTTCGACCAGGCGTGTCCAACGGCGCGGTCCGGTCGCGAGCCACCACCCGAGCGGGGTGCCCGCGACGATGACGATCAACAGGCTGCTGAGGGTGGTTCGGGCGCTGAGTACGAGCGCGGGAACGAAGAGAGGGTGCCTGACTCCGGCAGCCAGATCCGACAACGATGAAGAGAGGGTCAGTGCAACGATCGGAAAGGCGATTGTGCCGACGAGGAGGACCCCGAGCCCCCAGCCGAGCGAACGTGCAAGCGCGGTGCTGGGCCGGGCGCTCATCGCGTAGCGAACCCGTGTTGATTCAGAATCTCCCGCCCCTCCGGTGATGTGACGAACTTCATCCATCGGCCCGCCGCGTCGTTTCGAATGGGAAGCACCGGGGCCAGCTCGTAGCGCGCGCGGACATTGACGGAATCCGGGATCTGAATCGCGTGCACTCGGGCGGACAGATCCGTTCGATACACGATCGCTGCATCGGCTTCTCCAAGCTCCACCTTCGCGCGGACGAGTCGAACGTTGCTTTCCTTCGAGACGACCCGCCGGCGGACCGAAGAGACGAAGTCGGAGCCGAGTACAGGTCCGCTACGCCGAAGGAGCTCCTCCGTGTACTCCCCAATCGGAACCCCCCGAGCTCCGACCACCAATCGCCGCGCGCGTGGAAGGTCTTCGAACCTCCGGATTCCGGACGGGTTGTCCTTTGGAACGATGAGCACCAGGTCGTTGTAGGCTAGAAGCTCAGGAGTTGCGATCGTACCCGATGACTGCAACGCATCCAGATGACTTCGGTTCGCAGACGCAAAGATGTCCGCGGCCGCCCCCTGGGCGATCTGTAGCCGCAGCGACTGACTTCCGGCGAACGCGAACGCAGGCGGAGCATCGCCTTCGACCCGCTCGAAGGCAGCGCCCATCGCAGTGAACGCCTCGGTCAACGAGGAAGCCGCAAACACGGTGAGCGGCCTCGAGTCTTCACCGATGCCGCGGGTCTCGCATCCCAGGCTCATGCTGAAGCAGAGGGCAAGCATGGGAACAATGGGACGCATGGGCGGGGCGAGCAGCGAGGGCGCCTAGCGGTACTGCACGGGGTTCTCGGGAATGACGAACGTGATCGGGCGCATCGTGGACCAAAAAACGAAGACTCCAAGAAAGATCGCGACCAGACACCAAGCACGCCCCGCGATCGGCGGCAGATCGAGCCAACGGTCGATGAACCCGCGGAAGCGTGGAAGCCCGATGATGCCGATGGCCAACGCCGAAGCCGCGGCGAGTCCTGCGACCACCTTCAAGACGACCTCGGTTCTCGACAGCGGTGCCGCAAACCACAACGCCCCGCCGAAAACGAGTCGAAGTGCAATGGCAAGCCACATGCCGCCTACCGAGCTCCATGACCGAACGAAGATCGCGATCGAGCGCGGTGCGAAGAACCCCCAAAGACCCAGAATCACGATCATCCCGGCAAAGGCCAGGGTGACGACAACCACTACTTGCTCTGGAATCAAACCAACCTCTCGTTCCTCAAGGCGCGGACGATAGAGGTTTCGCGGCCTCGCTTCAACGCGACTCTGCTGCGCGACGGGCGGACTCTCGACTACTTGCGATACAGCTCCTGCCGGCTGACCTTGATCGCCTGGTCCCCCGAGAGCTTGGTCCCCGCTTCCATGGCATTCGCAGCAGCCGTCTGGGCGACCGACCATCGATTCCCTGGTTCTTTCGCGATCTCGGCAAGCGTCTGTCCGGGCTCGGCTCGAACGAGACGCAGTCGATTCTCACGTACTTCGCCGAGCTCCCCTGCGGTTGGTTGGCGAAAGCTTCTCGCGGCAGCTTCGAAGTCCGGTCGATGGCTGTCCCAACGTTCGGCGATCGTGGCGCCGAGGATCTGATAGACGAGTCCGTCTTTCGCGACCCACACGAGTGCGACGTAGATCTCTTGTCCCTGCTCGCTCGCGCGGGCGGACGACGTGACCGCGGGGTAGCCGTTGATCGTCGTGCTCTTGGTGCCCGAGAGCTCGACCTTGGCGGCGAGCTGATCGGCGACGACCGACGGGTCATCACCCTCCGCTACGACTTGCAGCGCGAGAAGCGCCGACTGGTCTTGAGGCTGCGCTAGGACTGCAGATGGGGAGTTCTCATGGGTCCAGCCGGTCGGAAACGTCATCGCGAACTCGAGCCCTGGGTGGACGAAGCGTCGGTCGATGAAGACGCCGCCCTCCGCAGACTCGCCGAGCACCAGTCCGTCGAGCCAACCCAAGAATGCATTCCGGTCGGCGGCGATCCGATCCGCAGGCGCGACGGTCAGCGTCCTTGCATACTCGCGGCCCTTGCTTGCACGGTCCGGAGTCGTCGGATGCGTATCGAAGAAGCTCATGCGTGACGGATCCCCTGCTCCGGCGAGCTCCTGCTCCCTCGTCAGCGCATCCATCGTGTCCGCGATTGCAGCCGGGTCCCAACCTTCAGCGGCGGCGTATCGTTGTCCGAGTCGATCCGCCTCCTCTTCTTGCTTCCGGCTGTAGCTCGCGATCGCCAAGGATGCGGGAAGCTGTCCTGCACTCGCGACCGCGCCTCCGAGCCCGGGCGATACGACCGACGCAGCGGCTCCGCCGATGCCCGCCAGGATCTGCAGCGGTATCCAGCCTCGGCTCTTCGCCTGCCGCTGGGCCGAATGTCGTCCGGCTACGTGTCCGATCTCGTGGCCGAGCACCGCCGCCAACTCGTCCTCGCTGTTCATGATCGCAAGAAGCCCGCGCGAGACGTAGATGTACCCCCCCGGAAGTGCGAACGCGTTCGGTTCCTTCATGTCGACGACATGGAACTCGTGCGGGATGTGGTTTCGTGAAGAATGCTTCACCAACCGCTGGCCGATGCGAGAGATGTACGCATTCAGCTCCTCGCTTCCGGCGAAGCCCATGTACTGCTCGACCTGGGCGGCGGCTTCTTTGCCGATCTCGAGCTCCTCGTCTTCGCTCATCGCGCGACGGGTACGTTTTGCGCTCGGGTTGGCGGCGCAGGCGACGAGCACCAGCGCCATCGTGACGCAGGTCGCCGCGCTCACGCGCCCCTTCGTTGTCGACCCCAGGTACGGCATCGGCCGAAGTCTGTCGCTTCGCGACGGCTTTTCAACCGGGTGCGGGTCGGCCGCGAGCTCGCGTCGCGAGAGCTTGCGCTTCCGTTCGACGCCCCAGCGGTCTCCGGCGAGCTCGCCGTCATTTCGTATGACGCGATGGCAAGAGATGGGGACGGCAACTCGGTTGCGTGCGCAGGCTCGGGCCACCGATCGCATCCGCGCGATCGAGGCGGGCGACTCGATGAATCGCCGCCTCGTAGACCGACTCCGTCACGGAACTGCCGCGCGCAAGAAGCTCTCGGCCGCGTTCGGCAATGACGCGACACCGGTACTGCTGAGGCACAACCCCCAACTTCCGTTTGAAGCAGCGTTGCAGGTAGGAGCCAGTCACCCGGACGGCCTTTGCGAGGTCTCGCGTCTCGATCGGTTCCACGGCTCGGAGCAGCCGGCATGCTTGGACGACGGCTTGGCTTGCCCGCGTTGTCGGTCGCGGACTCGCGGAACCTAGCCTCGCATGGCCTCCGATGGCCGGCTTTCCGTCCACTGACCTCGCCCCGAAGGCGGTACCGCTGATACACGATTTCTACAAGACCTGCGTGTTCGCAGCTGAACCAATTCTGCAGAAGAACTAGAATTCACCCAGATGGCCTGCAACGGTCTCGTACATGAAATCCATCAGCCACCTTTCCGCGATCCTTGGGTCGACCGTCCTGCTCGCCGCCTGCACCGGCTCGGGCTCCACCGGCGCAGGTGAGTCGGGCCTCAGTGCCGAGTGCACGGACGGCGCCGTCATCCCGGAAGCCTGGCTGTGCCCCGACGATCTCAGCATCGAGTGTGAGGACGGCGTCGCCGATCCAAATCTGATCTTCTTCACACCTCCCGAGGACCGACCCGAAGGCTGCGAAGAGCTGCTCTATTCGCTCGACGACGAAGGTCCGTTCGAGGTCGGGACGCACGAGATCGTGATTCGAGTCGACTTGGATGACGCCGAGGAGCCCGGAGATGTGCTCTGTCGGGCGACCTTGACGGTCGAAGATACCGAATCGCCGGAAGGAAATGACGAGCCGATCGAGCTCTGGCCTCCGAATCACAAGTTCCAGACGATCGACGGCTCGGACTGCGTCCGGGACCGCTGCGACGGTGACGACCTCAGCGTCACGTTCTCGTACGCGACGAGCGACGAGCCCGTCAACTCGACCGGCGACGGGAATACGGAGCCGGACATCCTACTCGAGTGCGATCGCGTGCAGCTCCGTTCCGAGCGTCGAGGACCCAGCAACGGCCGGGTCTACCGGCTCGGATACAAGGCGATCGATGGCGCCGGCAACGAGACCGAGGGTGTGTGCGTCGTGACCGTGCCTCACGACCAGAGCGGTCGCGAAGCGATCGACGACGGACCGGCCTATACCGTCGAGCTCCCTGCGGGTGAGTGCGACGAGGGCGCCGGTGGTGAAGGCGGCGCTGGTGGTGAAGGCGGCGCCGGCGGTGAAGGCGGCGTTAGCGGTGAAGGTGGCGCTAGCTAGGGGGTTGCACGCCAACACCTGAGCGGGGCAGCTAGGGCTTCGGCGTCAACAGGACGACGGGAAGCTCGCGATCCGTGCGGTCCTGGTACTTCGCCCACATTGGGTTGATGCCTTTGCCCAGCTCCCAGAGCCGCTCGCGTTCTGCACCCGTTGCCAGGCGCGCAGTGACCTCGAGCTGCTTCCGGCCGACGCGAATCGAAGCCTTCGGGTTGACCTTGAGGTTCTTCCACCACTGCGGATCACGGCGCGCCGCGCCGTCCGAGCCGACGACGACGTAGCTGCCTCGATCCTCGAAATACACGAGCGGCGTCGAATACAACTTGCCGGACTTGCGTCCGGTGAACGTTAGAAGGAGGGTCGGAAGCCCGAGCCAGGCACCGATGCGCCCGCCGCTTCGCTCGTAGATTTCGGCGTGCGCATGAAAGAACGCTTTCAGCAGCCGCGCGCGAAGATGGCGATATGGATAGGCCACGCCGACCACCCTAGTCCGCTCGCCCCTCCTGGCTAGCCCCCGATTCATCATCGTGACGCATTGCGCAATTTGTGCATTTCTTGCCGCTGATTCGAGCCAAACGAATCCTTTTCGCGATCGCATGCCATCGAGTTCCTGACTTCGATCGCAGCTGGTTCGCACGACCGGCCATCTTTACCCGGCCAGTTCGATGCGCGCGGCCTGTGGCACGGTTGCTGCTTCATCGTGCGGTGCCCCAGCGCAGCGAGCCGTTTCGGACGCAAGAGCTGCGTCGGCTGAAAGGAAGGCCATCCCATGGCCCAAGCCAGCTCCCTCGACGCGGAATCCCTCCGACTCGTTCTTGATTCACTCGACGACTTCGCCAAAGCAAGTCTCTCGGACGAGAAGCTGCTCGAGTTCGACGAGAAAGACATCTTTCCAGAGGAGCTCGTCCGCGCCATTGGAAGCGAAGAGCTCGGCGTGCAGCTCGTGTTCATCCCCGAAGAGTTCGGCGGAATGGGTGGTGGCGCCTTCGATGTCTATCGTGTCTGCGAGGCGATGGCGCGCATCGATGTGGGACTGGCCACCGGTGTATTGGCGACCTTTCTAGGAAGCGATCCAATCGTCTTCGGTGGAACCGCCGAACAGAAGGAGCATTGGTTGAGTCGAATCGCCGAAGAGGGACTCCTCATGGCGTACGGAGCCACGGAGCCCGCTGCGGGGAGTGATCTGGCTGCCTTGAAGACCGTGGCCGTCCCCGTCGACAAAGACGGCGAAGTGGTCGGATACGAGATCACCGGAAACAAACAGTGGATTTCCAACGGCGGGCACGCCGATGTCTATACCGTGCTCGCGAAGGCGCCCGGAGGCCCTAGCTGGTTCGTCGTCGAGCGGGGCGCCGAGGGTTTCACGCCTGGCAAGCCAGAAGACAAGCACGGCATTCGACTCAGCAATACGACGGCGCTCACGTTCGAGAACGTCTACGTCGATGCTGAACGCCTGATCGGCCTCGAAGAAGGGCAAGGACTCCGACAGGCGCAGCTTGTGTTTGGGTTTACCCGGTTGATGGTCGCTGCATTCGGGCTCGGAGCGGGCTGGGCGGAGCTCGACCGGACGATCCAGTACTCGACCGAACGAATTCAGGCTGGGGCGCCACTCTCCGAGAAGCAAGGGTACACCCACAAGCTGATCGTTCCCCACGCGGTCCGCCTCGAGGCCGCCCGCGCCTACATCGAGCAGACCGCCGAGGAGATCGACAAGGGTGGCGAGGAGCTCCTCAATACGGAAGGCGCCATCGCGAAGTATCTGGCGAGCGAGGCCGGAAACGCGGCCGCGGATGCTGCCATTCAAGGGCACGGTGGCTACGGGTACACCAAGGAGTACATGGTCGAGAAGATTCGTCGCGACGTCCGAATCACCACGATTTACGAGGGCACTTCCGAGATCATGGAGATGACGATCGGACGCGACCGTTGGCAACAGCACCTGAAGACTCGCGGTCAATACTACCATGACCTCGGCCGACGGCTCGAAGGAGCCCACAGCGAGCACCCGCGCGCCGGCGCGAACACCGCTGCGTTGGCGGCGCATGCGCTCGCCGAGGTCATGGAGCGGGCCCGTGCGAAGAGGCTCACGCGCAACCAGCACGTATTGTTCCGAATCGGAGAGCTCGCCTCCTACGTCGAGGGCGCCGCAGCGTTTGCGCGGCACGCGATACGCGCCGAGCTCGAGCAACTAAACCCGAAGACACCCAAGCGATTCCCCGCATCGGCGGTCGCCGCCATGTCCCGGGTCTTTGCTCGCGAAGCCGCGCAGCGTGTGGCTGTGGATGGTATGCGTTGGGTCGTCGGGGCAGAGAGCGCCGGCGATTCGGACGTTTCCTCCCTAGAAGCGAGCGCACACCTGTCCGCCGTCTACGCGGCCCAGGCGGGCCTCATCGATGACATGAACCAAGTTGCAGACGCGCTGTACGAGCGGTCGTGAACGGACACGGAGCCCACCCATGGAAGATCGAGTACACCGAGCGATAGCCATCGTAGGCCTGGGTGCGGTGCTTCCCGACGCACCCAATGCGAAGGCATTCTGGGAAAACATCGCGTCGGGTCGCTACAGCATCAGCGAAACACCGGCGGAGCGCTGGGATCCGGAACTCTATTATGATCCCGATCCGAAGGCGCCCGACAAGACCTATTCAAAGATCGGCGGATGGGTGCGCGACTTCTGCTGGGAGCCGCTCAAGTGGAAGCTTCCGATTCCGCCGAAGGTCGCGGAGGCGATGGATCGAACGCAGAAGTGGTCGATCATGTCTGCTCGCGAAGCGCTGCTCGACTACGGCTATCCGGACCGGCCGCTCGATGGCGATCGCACCGCCGTGATCCTCGGCAACGCGATGGCGGGGGACCAGCACTATCAGACGGCGCTTCGAATCTTCTTTCCTGAATTCTCGCGGGAGCTCGACGGGGCTCCGAGCTTTCAGGCTCTCCCCGAGGCCGTGAAGAAGGCCATCCTCGGCGAAACGCTTGATCGGGTGCGTGCGCACTTTCCGAGCATCAGCGAGGATACGATGCCCGGAGAGCTCGCCAACATCATCGCCGGGCGCGTTGCTGCGGTGTTCAACTTTCACGGACCGAACTTCACCGCGGACGCCGCTTGCGCGTCGGCGATGGCGGCCATCAGCGCAGCGATCGCCGGCCTCGAAGAAGGCGACTACGACGCGGTCCTGACCGGCGGCATCGACAGCAACATGAGTGCGCCGAGTTACACGAAGTTCTGCAAGATCGGCGCGCTGTCCGCTACGGGGACGCGGCCCTACGACCAGGGTGCTGACGGATTCGTCATGGGGGAGGGTGCTGCGGTCTTTCTGCTCAAGCGCCTCGACGACGCCGAGGCTGACGGTGACCGGATCTACGCGGTGATCCGGGGCGTCGGCGGTTCCAGTGACGGCAAGGGAAAGGGGATAACTGCGCCGAATCCAATCGGGCAGCGCTTCGCCATCGAACGCGCCTGGGCACACGCGGGCGAGGACTTGTCGACCGTGAGCCTCATCGAGGGTCACGGAACGTCCACCCGAGTCGGTGACGTCGTCGAGGTCCAAAGCATGGTGGACGCGTTTGCGGGCGCGGGCTTGCCCGCATCGAGCGTGCCGATCGGCTCGGTGAAGTCCAACATCGGCCATCTCAAGGGGGCCGCCGGTGCCGCTGGCATCTTGAAGACGACGCTCGCCCTCCACCACAAGCAGATCCCGCCAAGCATCGGGGTTGAGACCCCGAACCCGAAGATCGGCTTCGGTGAGATTCCATTCTACGTCAATACCGAGCTCACACCCTGGGACGAGTTCAAGGACGTCCGACGCGCAGGGGTCAGCGCGTTTGGCTTTGGGGGCACGAACTTTCATGCCGTGCTCGAGGAGCACGTGCCGGGCCGACTGGCAGGCCGAAGCAAGAGCCGCATCGCCGTTCCGGAATCGCCCGGTTCCAACGCGGGTGTGGCCATGGCAGACAAGGCACCGCTCCGCGGATCGCTGCTCCTCGGTGCGAGCTCGAAGGAGCACCTTTCGCGTCGGCTCGAAATGGTTCTCGAGGATGCCAAAGCCGGTCGAGCTCCCACGTTCGAACCGCCCTCGGCCTCGGACCTCGAGGCCCTAGAGCGCGTCGCGATCGACTTCGGCGATGCCGCGGAGCTAGCCAAGAAGGCAGCGAATGCGCTCAAAGGGCTTGGCGCCAGCAACCCCGCGGTTTGGAAAGCGCTCCGCGCGCAGGGAGTGTTTCAGCAACACGGCCCGGCTCCGAAGGTCGCGTTCCTCTACACGGGTCAGGGCTCGCAGTACGTCAACATGCTGCGCGAGCTTCGGGAGATCGAGCCCATCGTCGCCGACACCTTCCGAGAGGCCGATGAGGTCATGACGCCGCTCCTCGGCAAGCCGTTGAGTGAGATCATCTTCGTCGATCCGAATGATTCGGCGGCGGTGGCCGCTGCAGATGAAGCGCTTCGACAGACGGCGATCACGCAGCCCGCCGTGTTGGCCTGCGACCTGGCGCTCACCCGCTTGATGGCAGCCTACGGCATCACCCCGGACCTCGTCATGGGCCACAGCCTTGGCGAGTACGGCGCCTTGGTCGCCTGCGGCTCGCTCGGCTTCCGCGAGGCGCTCGAGGCGGTCAGCGCGCGCGGCCGGGAGATGACCAAAGTCTCGGTCGATGACAATGGATTGATGGCTGCGGTGCTCGCACCGATCGAAGAGGTCCAGGAGATCGTCGACGCGACCGATGGCTATGTCGTGGTCGCCAACATCAACAGTCACGGTCAATCCGTGATCGGCGGCTCTACACCGGGAGTGAAAGCCGCGATGGATGCGATCACGAAGGCCGGCCATCGTGCGATTCCCCTTCCGGTCAGCCACGCCTTCCACACGGAGATCGTTGCACCGGCGAGCGAGCCCTTGAAGGAGGCTCTGGCACGGCTCGGGATCGAGTCTCCCAAGATACCCATCGTGACCAACGTCACCGGCGAGTTCTATCCGATGGGTCCGGGTGTCGCCGAGGAGATGATCGACATCCTGGGTCGCCAGATCGCATCACCGGTCCAGTTCGTGAAGGGTTTGCGCACGCTCTACGACGCCGGAGCGCGAATCTTCGTGGAGGTGGGCCCGAAGTCGGCCCTCGCGAACTTCGCCGAGGACGTTCTCGGAACGGAGCCCGGCACTCTTTCCCTCTTCACGAATCATCCGAAGGTCGGCGATCTGCCCTCCTTCAACGCCGCACTTACGGGTCTCTACGCCAGCGGGCACGGCGCCCCAAGGACCGAGCGTCCAGTCGCCGAGGTCGAGCCCTCGACGATCGCGAAGCCGTCGCAGACGAAAGTGGCCCAGGTGCCAGCACCTCAGTCGACCGTTCCCCGATCGGCCGGCATCGGTGGCGACCGATACACCGAGCTCGGCAGGCTGTTCGCCGATTTCCTGGATCGAGGGATGGCCATCCATCGCGGCGGATCCGCTGCCGTCGAGCCCAGCGAGCCGGTGGTGGTCACCGGGGCTTCGATCGGGCTTCCGGGCGCCGATCGCATCTTCGCCGATGACAACGTCGACCGAATGCTCCACGGACAGTCGTTCATCGACGCGATTCCCATCGGGCTCCGTCGCGCGATGACCGAAAAGAAGATCACCCGGCTCGTGAAGTCCGACAAAGGCGGTCCGCGCTTCGAAACGATCGATTCTCCGGCCGATGTGATCAAGCTGGCCGGTCGTGGCGGCGAGATCGCTCTGTCTCGCGATTTCGGTGTTCCCGAGGAGCGTGCTCGCGCGATGGATTCGACCACGAAGATGGCGATTGCGGTCGGCCTCGAGGCGCTCCGCGACGCGGGGATCCCCTTGGTCATGCAGTACAAGACGACCTCGAAGGGGACTCAGCTTCCCGATCGATGGGCACTGCCGACCGAGATGCAAGAGGAGACGGGAGTCATCTTCGGTTCTGCCTTCCCGGGGTTCGACATGTTCGCCGACGAGTTGCGCCGTCACTACGAAGACGATGCCAGGCATCAGGTCCTCAAAGAGCTCGAGGGTCTGCGTACGCGACTCTCGACGAACGGCAGCAGTAGTCCGATCGCCAGCGAGCTCGATCGCAGGATCGCCGAGCTCAGAGACGAGCTCACGCGCGATGGGTATCAGTTCGATCGTCGCTTCCTCTTCAAGGCGCTGTCGATGGGCCATGCTCAACTCGCCGAGTACATCGGGGCGCGCGGACCGAACACGCAGATCAACTCCGCTTGCGCCAGCGGCACCCAAGCCGTTTCTCTGGCCGAGGACTGGATTGCGCGCGGCCGTTGCCGCCGTGTCGTGATCGTTACCGCCGACAACGTAACGAGCGACAACCTTCTCGAATGGGTCGGCTCCGGCTTCTTGGCCAGCGGTGCTGCCGCGACGGACGAGCTCCTCGAAGAGGCCGCGCTCCCGTTCGATCGACGCCGCCACGGACTCATTCTCGGGATGGGAGCTTCGGGGATGGTGGTCGAGCGGGCCGATGCCGCGAGGGACCGAGGGCTGCGTCCGATCGCCGAGGTCCTCGGCACCTTGACCGCCAACAGCGCCTACCACGGAAGCCGACTCAACATCGACCACATCGAGGAACTGATGGAGCGCCTGGTGGCTGACTGCGAGGCACGGCATGGAATCGACCGGGCGGAGATCGCTTCTCAGACGGTCTTCGTCTCTCACGAGACCTTCACGCCGGCCCGCGGAGGAAGCGCGCAGGCCGAGATCCGAGCGCTCCGCAAGGTTTTCGGGGAGAACGCGGATCAAATCGTGATCGCCAACACCAAAGGCATGACAGGGCATGCGATGGGAGCCGGAGTCGAGGATGCCACGGCGGTGAAGATCCTCGAGACGGGAATGGTTCCGCCGGTCGCCAACTTCAAAGAAGTCGACCCGGAGCTCGGTCCATTGAACCTTTCGAAGGGTGGCAGTTACCCGGTTCGCTACGCGCTCCGACTCGGTGCAGGGTTCGGGTCACAGATCAGCATGTCCCTCACCCGCTGGGTGCCGAGCCCCGACGGCCGGCGTCCGGCTCCGCGCGAGCTTGGCTACCAGACACGGCTCGATGAGCCGGGG
>CBDUCC010000010.1:0-23380 GCA_965365555.1 uncultured Myxococcales bacterium
ATGGTTGCGGTGACCCCGGCCTCCCGCAACACGCAGACTTCCCCGACGCGTTCCCGCGCGAGAAGCGGCGCCTTGACACGTGCGGCGCCAAGCTGCGTGGCGACCGTCTCCACCGTGCCCCGGTCGTCGCCGGAGAGGATGACGACTTCGCTCGGCAGGTCGGTGATGCGTCGTATCGCGGCTGGAGCACCCACGTGGGTCGGGTCCCGCACCGCCAGCAAGGCTTCGACCTTCCGATCGACAGCCACGAAGATCGGCGTGAGTCCGTCGCTCTCCATCCGCTGCGCCTCGGTGTCGGCACCGGCCACGCTGATCCCGTGGTCGAGCAGAAGCTGCCGCCGACCGACCACCACGGAAAGCCCCTGCGCGCTGATCGCTGTGACGCCAAGCCCTGGGAGGGCGGAATCCTTGCGCACCGGGGCGGGTTCGACTCGTAGCTCTTCGGCCTTTCGCAGGATCGCGCGGGCGATTGGATGGTCCCTCGAAGCGCGTTCCGCGCCTGCTGCGATGGCGAGCACGTCCTCGCGGGTCATCCTGCCGACGAGCTCCATCCGCTGGACCAGGGGCTCGCCGGCGCTCAGAGCGCCGCGGAGCAGAATCGCCGTCGTGTCGATTCGACCAGCTTCTCGAAGTGCGTCCATGCTCCCGAAGAACATCCCCCGACGGGCGGCTGAGCGGGCACCCGCTGCGAGCGGGGTATCGCGGGCGCTCATGGCCGCCAGCACGGGAATGCCGAGGAGCAAGGCGGCCGCCGACGTCCATCCCGAGTGGAGCGCGACTGCCAGTGCCGCGGCGGCGACGGGCACCCAAGCCAGCCGATCGACGAGCCCAGGACTCCGGATACTCAGCCCGGCTCGACTTTGCCTGTCTTTGCCGATCCCGACGGCACGGGCGATGCTTCGATCGCTTCCAGTGCGCCGCGCCCGAAGCGTGAGCGCTCCTTCGAGGACCCGGGTGCCTGCGAGCATGAAGTCGCCTGCCTCGTAGCGCACGGAACGAGACGATTGCGGGTAGAGCACGGCAATGCCGGAGCCCTCTTCGACCACCCCGTCGACGGGAGCGTTCTCGCCTTCGAGCACGACGACCGAATCGCCTGGCTGCACTGCGGAGGAGCTGAGCTCCTCGTACGCTGATTCCGCCTCGGACGGAACACGCGCCCGAACGGGAAGCTGCTGTTGAAGCTGTCGACCGAGTGCGCGAACGGGGGACCAAGCGATCGAATGGATCCAGTTCCGACTCGAAAGCGCGATGCCCGCAACGGCAGAGCTCAGCAGCGACCAGCGTTGCACGTTCGGGTCGGCGCTGAGCAGGCTCGAGAAGACGGCTAGCGCGAGCCCAATCGGTGCGATCTGTCGAAGCCGAGAGTCTGGGGCCAGGATCGTCAGGGGCGACCGCGCATTCAGCAAGGCACAAAGCGCGATGAAGAAGGCGCTCAGCCAGCCGAGCTCTGGAGCCGAACTCATCGCTACCATGCCGAGAGACAGCGCCGCGAGCGAGGCTGCTACGATGGCGTCGTAGCGGCGACTCGAGACGCGCTCTTCGCCGATCGCCTGCGCCGCCTCGCCCACCCGCGTCGCCTCTCGTACGAGATCCGGTATCGACGGCCTGGGTCGGCTCGGGGTCGGCGTCCACCTCCCGACGTCGGCATCGTAGGCCCGCTGCCCTGCGAGGAAGCGCTCGCGACACCTCGCTCGGCAAAGGAACCGTGGCCCGTCCTCGAGCCAAACGACCACGCTGGCGCGGAGGGTGTCGACGGCGTTGCCGCAGGCTGGGCACCGCCGGGTCTCCGATTGCGGGCGCTCGGGGAGCATCGACATGCCTCCTACGGCGAATCGACAGGCGGTCAAGGACGCGGTAAGGGTCCGCGCGGAGGTCAGATGACGACGCGTGTGGAAACCGATTCGATGGGCCCAGTCGAGGTCCCTGCGGACAAGTACTACGGCGCGCAAACGATGAGGTCGCGCATGAACTTTCGCATTGGCGAAGAGACCATGCCGATCGAGATCGTTCGAGCGTTCGGGATTCTCAAGAAGGCCGCCGCGATCACGAACGCAGAGCTCGGCAACCTCGAGCAGGACATCTGCGATTTGATCGTTCGGGCTTCCGACGAGGTCGTCGAGGGCAAGCTGGACGAGCACTTCCCGCTGGTCGTATGGCAAACGGGCTCCGGGACCCAGTCGAACATGAACGTGAACGAAGTGATCGCCAATCGCGCGATCGAGCTCGCCGGCGGGGAGATCGGAAGCAAGTCCCCGGTTCACCCGAATGACCACGTCAATCGCTCCCAGTCGTCCAACGACACCTTTCCGACGGCCATGCACATTGCGGCGGTCCTCGCGATCGAGTCGATGATTCCGAAAGTTCGGGTCCTCCGCGAGACCCTGGACGCCAAGGCGAAGGCCTTTGCAGACATCGTGAAGATCGGGCGGACCCACCTTCAGGACGCGACGCCTCTCACCCTGGGTCAGGAGATCAGCGGGTGGGTCGCTCAGATCGATCACGGGCGCGCCGCGGTCGAGGCGACGATGCCTCAGCTTCGAGAGCTCGCCCTCGGTGGAACGGCCGTTGGTACCGGTCTCAACACGCATCCGAGGTACGCAACGGAGGTGGCCGCGAAGATCAGCGAGCTGAGCGGTCAGCACTTCGTTTCCGCGCCCAACAAGTTCGCCGCGCTGGCGGCGCACGATGCGTTCGTCGGAACAAGCGGTGCGCTCAAGCAGTTGGCCGTCGCGTTGCTCAAGATCGCGAACGACGTGCGCTGGCTCTCCTCGGGTCCGCGCTCGGGAATCGGCGAGATCAGAATCCCCGAGAACGAGCCAGGGAGCTCGATCATGCCGGGGAAGGTGAACCCGACGCAGTGCGAGGCGATGACGATGGTTTGCGCTCAGGTGATGGGTAACGACGCCACCATCGGGTTCGCTGGTTCGCAGGGCAACTTCGAGCTCAACGTCTACAAGCCGGTGATGGCCTACAATCTCCTGCAATCGGTCCGGCTGCTCGGTGATGCATGCCAGAGCTTCAATGACAACTGTGCGGTCGGCATCGAGCCGAACCTCGAGACGATCGACGACAAGCTGCGGCGCTCGCTCATGCTCGTCACCGCGCTCAATCCCATCTGCGGCTACGACAACGCTGCCAAGATCGCGAAGCATGCCTACAAGAACAACACTACGTTGCGCGAGGCGGCCATCGATCTCGGGATTCTCACAGGCGAGCAGTTCGATGATGCGATCAAGCCGGAAGAGATGGTTGGGCCACTGAAGGTATGAGCGTTCAGATCAGGCGGCATCGACCCGGCAGGGATCTCGACGACTTCAAGAACGTGGCCTTCGAGATCTACCGGGATGATCCGGCTTGGATCCCGCCCCTCGACATGGAGATCAGCGATCGGCTGACGCCTGAGAAGAACCCATTCTTCGAGCACGCCGAGGTGGCGCTCTTCACAGCCTGGAAGGAGGGCACGCTGGTTGGTCGCATCTCGGCTCAGATCGACCATGAGCATCTCCGCCTCCATCGTGACAATGCAGGCTTTTTTGGGTTCTTCGACACCGTGGACGACCAGGAGGTCGCTTCGGCCCTCGTCGGTGCCGCCGAGAATTGGCTCCGTGAACGGGGTATTGCTCGGATGCGGGGACCGTTCTCCTTGTCGATCAACGAGGAGACGGGACTGCTCGTGGAAGGTTTCGATTCTCCGCCGGTCATCCTGTCTCCCCATCACAGGTCCTATCAGGGGGGGCTTGCCGAAGGCGCCGGCCTGCAAAAAGTGAAAGACTGCTACGGCTGGCGCTACGAGGTCGCGGAGCCCGTACCGCGTGCACAGCGCGCCTGGGAAGCGATCACCGCGCTTCCCGAGGTGAAGTTCCGCACGGTCGATACGAAGAACCTGAAGACCGAGGTCTACGACATTCTCGGCGTATTCAACGATGCCTGGCAACACAATTGGGGCTTCGTGCCGGCGACGGACGCCGAGGCGAAGAAGATGGCCGCAGACCTCAAGCTCATCCTGAACGACCTCTCGTTCTTCGCAGAAATCGACGGGCAGCCGGTGGGGATCTGCATCTGTCCGCCGAACCTGAACGAGGTGACCCGCGACTTCGGCGGCACGCTGAGTCCCGCCAAGGTCGCAAAGCTCGTCTGGCGACTGAAGGTCCGAGAGCCAAAGTCTGCGAGACTCATGCTGCTCGGGATCAAGACCGAGCTTCGGGGGAAGAAGCGGTACGCACCACTTGCGATGGCCATCATTGCAGAACTGATCCGCCGTGGCCGGCCGCTCGGCTACGAATGGGCGGAGCTCGGCTGGACGCTCGAGGACAACCGTTTGATCAATGCCGCCATTCGGAGCGTCGGAGCGGAGCTCTACAAGCGTTACCGGGTCTACGAGAAGCCGATTGGCTAGCGACCGGTGGATAGGCCTTGGCCGTCGGTCGAGACGATCAGTCCTCCGTGGAGGTCGGTTCTCCAGAGCTCCGCTTCGAGGTCTCGCAGACGTTCGAGCACCTCGGGACTCGGGTGTCCGTAGCGATTGCCTGCCCCGCTGCTGATCACTGCCAGCCCGGGCTGGACGGTGCGAAGGAACTCCGCGGTCGACGAGGTCCGAGACCCGTGATGCGCGACTTTCAGCACATCGACGGACCGGAGCGCCCCTTCGGCGAGCAGCTCGCGTTCTGCCTCGGCTTCCAGGTCTCCGGTGAAGAGAAAGCTCCGATCGCCGAAGCGGACGCGGACCGTCAAGGAGTTGTCGTTCAGCGAGCGACCGGGCCCGTAGCGCGGGCAAGGCCAGAGCGTCTCGATTTCTGTTCCTCCGAAATCAGCTGTGGTTCCGCATAGCTCGGACGGAAACCTAAGGACGGTTCCCTGAGCTAGGGCTCGATTCAACAGGGTCTCGATCGCATGGTCCCGCTCCTCGCTGAGGAGCTGGCCGTTGACCCAAATCTCGGCCACAGGCATTCGATCGAGCAGCGCCTGCAGACCGCCGTAGTGGTCGGGGTGACCGTGGGTGAGGATGACCAGGTCGAGGCTGCGACGGCGCCGGGCCGAGAGAAGCCTGCGAAGCTCGCGAACCGCCGGGTGACGGTCGCCCCGTCCTGTGTCGATGAGGCCGACCCGGCCGTCGGGGAAGTCGAGCAGCGCGGCGTCGCCCTGTCCCACGTCGACGAAGGTGACCCGGAGTCGGCCCCGCGGCTGCTCCCGTGCGATGAGGGCGGTCTCTGCGGCTCCCCAGAGGAGGACCGAAATTAGGAGGATCAGGCCGCGGGAATGGAGGCGGTGAGCGGCAAGCATCGCAACAGAGCCAATGGCAACGATGATCCCCTGGGTGGCGTCCAGCGGAGGAAGCCCCCCTCCCACCGAGAGCTCGGCGAGGCCATCGCAGGCACGCAACAGGGCGCGGACGGAAACCTCGAGCGCCGTCGCGAGAGGGCCCGATAGCGCAGGCGCCCATGCGCTCGCGGCAAACAGATGCGAGAGCGGAATCACGACCCAGCTCCCGAACGGAAGAAGAACGATGTTGGTGAGCCAGCCGATGAGCGGCACCGCGCCGAACCACCACCAGACCATCGGTGCGGTCGCGACCAGAGTGCGCGCGCTGACGGTGGCCGCTTCGCGCAGCCATCGCAGTCTGCCCGCGGGACGCGGAGCGCTCAGAATCGCGGCTGTCGCAACGATGGAGAGCAGAAACGCCGGACGGAGAGCCATCGCCAGATCCCCGGCCGACAAGGCGAGCACGGCCGCGGATGTCACCGCCACCGGGTGAGGGCGATACCCCGCCGCAACGACCGCCCAGGTCGTGGCGACCCGCCCGCCGTCAGTGCATGCAAGAGCGTGAGCGGAACGCCAAGCCCAGCCGCCCACCGGCGGGCGTCAACGGTGATGGCGAGCCCTGCGAGCAGCCAGCGCAGGAACCCGACCAGCGTGCCACTCACCAGAGCGACGTGGAGTCCGGAGACCGCAAACAGGTGCGCGAGTCCGACGGAAGCGATCGCTTTGCGCCGCTCGTAGCCGAGCGCGCCGCCGTCGCCCAGAACCAGAGCGCGCGCGACCCCGGCGGTCGCCGGCTCCAAGTGCCGTACCATGTGTTGCCGCAGCCGAGTGCGAAGACCATCGATGCGCCCGCGTACGGGAGACAGGTGCAGTACCTCGAGCGGCTGTTCGAGTCGCGCCCAACAACCGGCGGGCTTCTTGCTGCCCGACCATGAGCGGGGAGAAGGGTTGTGGAGGCTCGTCCTTGGGCGAACCTCGGCGACCATCCGCACCTCAGCTCCAAGGGCGGGGGCTCTGTTGATCGGGCTTCGAAGATGGATCTCCGGGCCTCCGCGGACTCGCAGCCGGATGGCGACGTCGTCGATGCGGTAGCGGACCGACTCGACCCGAGCGCTCGAATCCATGCGAGTGACCGAATGACAGGGGAGCCCAGCCTGAGGGCTCACGGCGAGTCCGCAGCCAAAGGCCAGGATAGCGAGTAGCGGAGCCCAGAGTCGCGCCTCGAGCGGCTCTTGGTGGCGGGCCAGGGCAAGGGCGCAGAGGATCGCGAGGGCCGGTAGCAGAGGAGCGACGGGCAAGGTCCAGAGGGAGCCTGCGAGCAGTCCGCTCATCCATCCGCTTGCGATCCACGCGAGCACGAGGTCCGTTCCGCAGCAAGACGCATGCCCAGCGAACCGGCCGAGACCAAGCGTTCCGTGCAGGTCGTCGCGTCTGGCGGGCGCCGACGGGCGATGCGCGTTCGCCGATCTTCAGTAGAGGGCGATGGCTGCCAGGCAGGCCCCATAGGTGAGCAGAAGCACCCAGGCGTCGGGCTCGAACTGCCGAACCCGCGTTCGCTCCGACTCCCCGACGATCGCAGCGACCGCGATCGCCATCATCAGGATCGCGCTAACGCCCGCGATCGCCTGTGTTGGCGACACCGCAGCAAGGATCGGTCCGTCCGTGTACGCGACGTCCGCGAACAGAAGGACGCTCATGTTGGCGACGTTGCTTCCGAATAGATTCCCCACAGCCATGTCGTAGGCGCCGATGCGAATCGAGGCGATCGACGCCACGAGCTCGGGCAGTGAGGTCGTGATCGCTAGAAGCGCGGCCCCGAGGAAGGTCTGGTCGACGCCGGTGTGCTCCGCGATGGCCTTGACCGCCAACGTGACGATCGGCGCGCTCAGGAAGATCGTAAGAATCGACAAGCCAAAGCGAAGCCAGAGGGCGCCGAGCGAGATCTTCGCGGCTCGTTCGCTCCATCCGGTCGGCTTCTGGATGGGGATCGAGCGGGTGTCGAGGCCGGGGCGAGCGAGCAGGGGCATCCGTCGAAACCATGCGATCGAAAGCACGTAGAGGAGCAGGATCACGATTGGGGCGATGCCGACCCAGCCGAGTCCGAGCTCGGAGCGCGTCAGGATACCGAGCGTTGCGATCGAGGTCAGTCCGATCGCCACCGCGGCAACGCGAGCATGGCCGAGCTCGACGGAGGGCCACACGCGGCCCCGATACAGAAGGTCGATGATGGCGAGAATGGCCATGTTGGCCATGGAGGAGCCGAGCAGGTCCCCCACCGCCAGATCGGGAGCGTCCGCTCGGGCCGCGGTGACGTCGGCGACGACTTCCGGCAATGAGGTCGCGAACGCCAGCATCAAGGTGCCGACGAAGAGGCGACTCATCTTCATCCGTTCCGCGATCTCGTCGGCGTAGGCCGCCAACGACGAGCCGCCCTTGACCAGCACGGCGGCGCTCAGAAGAAAGACGACGATGGCCTGCCAGAGCCCCACGAGCTCCTCATACCACGAGTCGGTCAGGCCTTGTGGCTCAGGCGCGAAGCCAGCGGTAACTCTCCCGCAGCGCCTCGCGTCCATCCCGAAAAATCGGGTCGCCATGCGCCAGGCAAATCGCATCGAAGTCGTGCTCGAGGATGGCGTCGAGGCTCTTCCGTCCGGCACGCTTGTCGCGGAACGCGAGCCGAAGTGCCCGGCTGAGTCCCGGTTTGCCATGGACGCCACTGAGCTTGAGATAAGCACGCGTGGGCCAGTGATCGGAGGTCCCGAAGTTCTCGATGAGGTCAGAACAGATCAGGGTTCCCGAGGGCCGATGAACAAACGTGGTCTCGTTGAGAATCGTGCCTTCGACCGGCAGTGGCTCGATCTCCGTTCCCCAGCCGGGAGGCGGTCCCGCACCGAGAATTGCGTTCGGCCGGAGGTCCGGTCGTTTCTTGTCGAGCCCTCGTGCGACGTGCAACTTGGCCGACGGGTAGTGCGCGACCGCGCTTTGCGCGTGCAAGTGATGAAACAGATTGGGCGCGACGATGTGACCGACTTCGCCGAGGGCGTCGATCTCGGTCTTCATCCTCTCGTCGATGGCGATCGGTGAGTGCAAAAACAGAGTGCCATCGCCGAGCCGAACGACAGTCATGCGAGCTCCGAATTGAAGCCCGTAGAAACTCTGAGGCATCCATGCGGCCCACAAGTCCTTGGCAAGCTCGTTCAACACAGGCCGAGTATACGTCATCCGCGTACGAGGTTCTCGCTCGAAACGTCGTACGGCGATCTGCGTCCGCTCTCGGGCGTCCGCACGAGTGTTTTCATGCCTTCGACGAGCTCGATCGGCGGGGAGTGCGGGGGACGAGCACCGGCGTGCTGGCCTTGTAGTGCTCATAGTCCGGGTCGCCGCCCCACCGTTCGTCGGCGCGCCGTTCGAGGATGGGAACCCCGCTGATTCGAGTGAGCAGGAGCGTCACGAACGCCGGCGATACCCAGGTGACCCACTGCCAACCACGAAGGGTCGCCGACGCGATCACCGCGACCCCAGTCCACAACAGGATCTCACCGAAGTAGTTCGGATGACGCGACCAGGCCCAGAGCCCTTCGTCGACGAAGCGGTTCGGATGTTGGGCTCGAAATCTGCTTTTCTGACGGTCCGCGATGACCTCGATGGCGAATCCAGCGACCCAGATGCCTAGACCGAGGGCATCCCACCCGCCAAAGGGCGTCGGGTCGATCGCCGTCATCGCTGCGAGTGCGGCGCAAAGCGTCAGGAACACCCAAAGACCTTGAAGCGTCCAGGCAACGAGGAATCGCCAAGGCTTCGTCTTGATCGAGTCGAAGCGTGAGTCCGAGCCTGCCGCCCGAATCCGTCGGAAGAGAAACGTTCCAAGCCGTCCGGCCCAGACGATGACGAGCAGGCCGAGCAGCACCGTTCGTGCGCCGAGCCTGGGTGTCGTGGACAGCGCTAGAATCGTCAGGCCGATGTAGGTCAGGCTTCCGGTGAGGTCGTAGTATCGTTCGGTCCGCAGTCGGTACGACGGCAGGAACGCGAGCCATTGGATCAGAAAGCTCGACGCCGCGCACCAACCGACGATCGACAGCCCGCCGAGCTCAGCAGCGTCCTGTCCGCCGGCCCAGGCCACGGCGGAGGCGACGGCGAGGCAGGCGACGATGACGGCGAGGGACGTGCTGGCTTGCTTCATCGCGAAAGGCAATCGGGGGACCGTCGATGCGGTCGGTTGGTCAGGAGTTGAACTGTGCGTCGACCATCTGGTCGATGGCGTTCAGGGTGGCGCGTCGGGCGCGAAGCTTCGAGGCGGCGTGCGCTCTCATGTCGAGCTTGGCAAGGGTCTCAGCAACGGCATGCGCCGTAGACTCGAGAGCATCCGGCGGGACGACCCGGTCCAAAAAGCCCGGCACGATCGCTTCCGCTGGTGAATAGAGCTCTGCAAGGACCGTGGCGCGGTCGAAATGGGTGGGCGAAAGGCGGCGACGTGCAATCTCGATGGCGAAGTAGGGAAGGGTCATCCCGATCGCGACCTCGTTCATGCCGATTTTGAAGCGCCCTTCAGCCCCGATCCGGTAGTCGGCACACATGAGCAGAAACGAGCCCATGGCGATGCCATGACCGTTGCACGCGATGATGACCGGAGTCGGGAACGACAGGATCCGGCGGTTCAATGCTGCTCCGGTGCGCAGCATCTCCATTGTGGGCTCGTGCCCTTGCTCGAACACCGACAGGTCGAATCCAGCCGAGAACACGCCGTCCCGGCCCGTGAGGACGACGACCGCTCCGTCGGCCTCCGCTCGGTCCAACGCCTGGTCGATCTCGCCCATCAGCGCGTTGGACATCGCGTTGACCTTGCCGTCATCCACCCGAATGACGGCGAATCCCGCGCCCTGCTCGTACCCGACCTGCGCTTTCATGGGCGCTTGGTATCAACACGGGTGGTTTTGGACAAGCGAAACCACTCCGAAACCGAGTTGAAACCACTTGGGTCCGCGCTCGGACTAGACTACGAGGGCGTATGCTCACTGCGGACGAACTTGCGATCTCGACGCTCGGACCTTGCGAGTACGAATCTCCTCTCGTCGTCAAGGGTCGGCATTTCGTCGACGAGGCCGTGCGCGTTCGCGTGAAGCGCCACATTGGTGACGCTCCGCCGGAAACGGGCGAGCTGTCCTTCGAGGAAGCCGGACCTCGGAGGAAGATCTTTTTCAACCCCGCCGAGACCACAGCGGCGTTCGTGACCTGCGGCGGATTATCCCCGGGTCTGAACAACGTGATCCGTTCTGGATTCTTGGAGCTGACGTACAACTATGGGGTCAAACGAGTTCTCGGGATACGGAACGGCTATGCGGGGCTCAATCCGGACTCGGGCCTCGAACCCACGTTCATGACGCAGCGCTCGGTGCAGAGCATCCACCACCTGGGCGGCACCGTGCTTGGCAGCTCGCGCGGAATGCACGAGCCCGCGATCCTCGTCGATTTCCTGGAAGCTCGCGAAATCGACATTTTGTTTTGCATCGGGGGGGACGGGACCCAGCGCGGTGCCCACGCGCTGCAGAAAGAGGTGGCAAAGCGAGGCCTTTCGAAGTCGATCATCGGAATTCCGAAAACGATCGACAACGACGTTCCGTACGTCGAGCTGAGCTTCGGCTATGTCACTGCACTCGAAGTGGCGTCCGAGGTGCTTCGGGGCGCACACGTCGAAGCCACCGGCGCTCCGAACGGAGTCGGTCTCGTGAAGTTGATGGGTAGAGCTGCGGGGTTCATCGCGGCTGGCGCGGCGATCGCGAGCCAGGAAGCGAACTTCGTGCTGGTGCCCGAGGTCCCGTTTCCCCTCGAGGGTCCAGGGGGGTTTCTCGAGGCGCTCGAACGCCGATTGCTGACCCGCGGCCACGCGCTCATCGTCGTCGCTGAAGGAGCCGGGCAACACCTGTTCGAGGCTGCAGATGCCGAACGTGACGCATCTGGCAATCCTCGCTTTCGCGACATCGGCGTGTTCTTACGCGAACGCATTAAGGCGCACTTCGCCGAACGTAAACTGACCGCGAACCTGAAGTACATCGATCCGAGCTACGCGATCCGAAGCGTCCCCGCGAACGCGTGGGACCGGATTCTCACGGACCGTATGGCGCGCGCGGCCGTTCATGCGGGCATGGCGGGAAAGACCGACGCCATGATGGGGTACTGGAACCAGGAGATCGTTCACGTGCCGATCGCTGCGTCCGTGTCGCAGGACAAGCACATGGCGCTCGAGAGTGACCTGTGGAACGCGGTGCTCGCCACGACCGGCCAGCCGGACTGGCGTTGACCCGCTCGCTAGGACCGAGACGCGCTGCGGGGCGAATCACTGGCGCCCGTTCGGGGCCGGTCCTGCTCGATTGCAGGCCCTGCGGATTCGCTGCAGCGGATTTGCGTCGTGTGCGCGGGAGGGGATGCTACTCTCCGGACACCGATGATTCCCGCCGGCAAGTCTTGGCTTCAGCATTTCAGCACCGAAGAGATCCGAGATCTTCGTGCGCTGAGCGACCTCCGAGGATGGGCGACCGTGCTGGTCAACTACGGTCTGATCGCGCTCTCGATGGCGATGGTCGCCTGGGCGCCGAATCCATTCACGGTCATCTTAGCCTTGTTCGTCATCGGAGCCCGACAGCTTGGTCTTGCCGTCGTGATGCACGAGAGCGCCCACCGGACGCTGTTTCGAAATCGTGCGCTCAACGATTGGGCGGGGAACTGGCTCGCCGCGTACCCGATCTATCTGAGCGCTGACATGTATCGGGCGCACCACTTGGAGCACCACGCCAAGACCTGGACGGACGGAGATCCGGATCTGCCTCTGGCGACCCCATTCCCGGTGAGCAGAGCGAGCATGGCGCGCAAAGTCGCGCGCGACCTTCTGGGCATCACCGGGCTCAAGCAGCTCATCGGCACGACAGTCCTCGTCGTGCGCGTCTGTCGAGGGCGGGAGGTCGTTTCGGGTACCTTGCCGCTGCGTCTGCGGGCTCAGCCTGCGATTCGGATGGTCGTTGGTACCCTGGTGACCAACCTGCTGCTCTTCGGCCTGCTCTGGATCCTGGGTCAACCGCTTCTCTATCTTCTCTGGGCGGGTGCCTGGCTCACGACCAACAAGCTGGTGGCCCGAATCCGTGCCATCGCCGAGCACGCTGTCGTTCCCGACCCCTCGGAGCCGATGGGGCAGACCCGCACGGTGCGCGCGGGTTTGCTTGCGCGGTTGTTCATCGCGCCGAATCGGGTCCAGTACCATCTCGAGCATCACCTGTTGATGACCGTGCCGCACTACAACCTGCCGCGGTTTCACCGCATGCTCGCCGAGCGAGGGCAGCTCGAGGGGGCATGCGTGGCGAACGGCTACGTTCAGGTCCTTCGCCAAGCGGTCGTATAAGCGCGTCCGATGGACGAAGGGTTGTCAACGGCGTTGCGATGGCTCGGGTTCGCTGGGACCCACGTCGGGCTCACGATTCGACCGGTGCGAACGCGCCTCGTGGCCGTCCTCGGGGAAGCCGGCTTCGTCGCAATGTATTCGCTGGTGGCGATCAGCACATTCGCGGCGCTCACCCACTACGTCGCGCTCCATCGTTTTGCCGAGGCTGGCGCCTCGCTACTCAGCGGAGTGCCGCCCGTGCAGGGTACGCTTCTCGCACTCTCCGGCTTCGGTTTCGCGCTCTTCGTCGCGGGCGTGCTGCGGTACCCTGCGCTTCCGATGGCGACCTTTCGGCACCGCGTCACCAGGCCTATGGGCATCCAACAGCTCAGCCGGCACCCGTTCTTTTCGGGGCTGTCGATCTGGGCTGGCGCGCATGCGGCGCTCGCGTCGTCGCCAGTGACCTTCGTCTACTTCGCCGGCTTCGTCGTTCTCGGCTTTGCAGGAGGCCTTCATCAGGATCGCCGGCTAGCGGCAGAGCTCGGCGAGCCCTACCGAGCGTACCTGGCAGCGACTTCCTTCTGGCCCTTCGTGGCCCTCGCAACGAAGCGGCAGTCGATCGTGTGGACCGAGCAACCGTGGATCGCCTACGCACTGGGCCTCGGCGCGAGCGTCGTTCTCTACCGCGTGCACGGCCACATCTTCGACCATGGCGGAGCGTACGTGATCGCCGCAGTCACCGCCGGGTCGCTGGTGGCCCTGATCGGTGCCTGGACCCGACGCGAGAGAGGTTGAGGTGATGTTCGAAGAGTACGTGGAATACGACGGACTTGGCCTCGCCGCCCTCGTCGCCCAAGGCGAGGTCAGCCCGGCCGAGGTGCTCGAAGCCGCAATCAGACGTGCCGAGGAGACAAACCCTGCGCTCAACGCGATCGTCACTCCTCTTTACGACTATGCCCGCTCGCGCGCCCGCGAGCCGTTGAGCGGCCCGTTCGCAGGAGTCCCTTTTCTCTTGAAGGACGCGCATCACGCGCTTCGGGGCACGCCGATGAGCAACGGGAGCCGTCTTCATCGCGGGGAGATCTCCGATTTCGACGCCGAGATCGTGCGTCGTTTCCTCGATGCTGGTGTGGTTGTGTTCGGCAAGACCAACACCCCCGAGTACAAACTCTCAGTCTTCACCATCAGCGAGGCCTGGGGCGCCACCAAGAACCCCTGGGACCTCAGTCGATCCGCCGGAGGCTCGAGCGGTGGCTCCGCGGCCGCGGTTGCGGCGGGGATTGTCCCGATGGCCTCGGCGACCGACGAGGGTGGCTCGATCCGAATGCCCGCCTCAGCCTGTGGGGTCTTCGGGCTCAAGCCGAGCCGCGGGCGCAATCCGATCGGACCCGACTTCGGCTGGGAGTACGAGGGCCAGTCCACCTCGCACATCATCAGTCGGACGGTGCGCGATACGGCGGCCATGTTGGACGCCACCTCCGGTCCCGAGCCAGGATCGCCCTACGTCGCTCCGGAAAACAGAGGGTTCTTGGCCGCCCTCGAGTCCCCGATGAGGCAATTGCGTGTCGGTATATCGACAGATCCGTCCGCGTTCGGCGTTCCGATGGAACCGCCCTGCGTCTCGGCTGTGCTTGAAACTGCTCGTCTTCTCGAAGGGTTAGGGCACATCGTGGAGGACCTGCCGCTGCCCTACGACGAGTGGGAGGTGCTCCGTGCCTCGATCACGCTGGCCGCAGCCCACACTGCCGCGCTAGTGAGCGATCTGGAGCAACGCTACGGAGCTCAGAGAGTGCGGGCCTCGCTCGAGCCCGTACCTCGGCTGCTCGCCGCGATGGGTCAGTCGTTTGCTGCGGAGGTCCCAGCCGCCTCGAGGCGAGCCGGGCTGCAACTCGGTCTCGCCCTCTCTCGCTTCTTCGAACGCTATGACCTGCTCGTCACGCCAACGCTCGGGCGGGCCCCCGTGCCGCTCGACCAGGCCGAACCCTCGGCGCTGGACCAACGCGTGCTCACGCTCATCGTGTCGGGCGCGGGCCGGCGGCTGCTTCGAAGTCCGAGGGTTCGGGACGCGGTGATGGAGACCCAACTCGACCGCTTCTCCAAGCAGACCCTGCACCGAACGATGGCGGCCAACCTCAGCGGAGTCCCGGCGATGTCGGTGCCGCTGCACCGGACCGACGAAGGCCTCCCGGTGGGTGTCCAGTTCATGGGTCCGTTCGGTGACGAGGTGACCCTGCTTCGCCTTGCCGCGCAGCTCGAAGTCGCCCGACCCTGGGGGATCATTGCGTGAGCGAATCAGCGCGGGCGACGGTCGGCGCACCGCGCAGTTGCGGTGGCGACCGCCACAGGCCGGAGGTCGCCGGGGATTCGGCCCCCGAAACAGTTCGTCACGATCGCGACGCCAAGCTGTCGCTCCGGGTCGGCCCAGGCTCCGGAGCCACCGAACCCGAAGTGGCCGAATGCGTGCGGATTCGGCCGGCCTAGATCGACGAGCCGCCTGCCGACGGACAGGCGCAGTCCGAGCGAGACCGGGCGCATGTAGCCGACCTTGAAACGAAGGGGAAAGGGGATCACTCGGCCGATCGCCGAGTTCTGATCTTCGGCGGCCTCGGCGAGCGTGCTGGGCGACATCAGCCGAACGCCGTCGATTGTGCCGCCTAGGCTGAGGGCACCGTAGAGTCGCGCGAGCGAGCGCGCGTTGAAGACACCGTTGCCCGACGGGATGACCGAGGTCAGCCAGCGAGGATCTCCAAGAACGTCCCCGAGTCCCGGGGGAATCATCGCATCGACGAACTGACCGAGGGCGGAGTGCCAGCGCACAGTAGAGGATGCGGTGCGGCGCACCTGGGCACGAATGCCCTTCGGTCGTCCACGAAGAACCTTGCGTGGGATCTTCGGGATCAGGAATTCCGCGACCCGGGGAAGCTCACTCTCCGGAAGACCCATGTACAGCCCGTCGAGGCCGAGAGGTTCCGCCAGATGCTCGGCGATCAGGTCCGGGAACCGCTTGCCGCTAACGCGCTGGAGGACTTCGCCGATGATCCATCCGCCCGTCCACGCATGATAGCCGAAGTCGGTATCGGGCTTGTGCACCGGCCACATGTCTTCGACGACGCGAACCATGTGGTTCCAGTCGAACATCTCCTCGGCCGAATCGATCACCCGAGCGATCGAGTAGAGCCCGGCCCGGTGCGACGCCGCCTGCCGGACGGTGATCTCACCTTTCCCGTTCCGGGCGAACTCCGGCCAATATCGCGCCACGGGAGCGTCGAGGTCGATTCGTCGGCGATCGACCATCCAATGGAGCAGGGTCGCCATCACGCCCTTGCCGGTCGACATGCTCAAGGCGAGTGTCTCTGGCTCGAACGGGGTTCCCTCTCGGTCCCGCGTCCCGGAGGCTAGGTCTGCAACGAGCTCACCTCGATGGTAGACGGCGATTGCGACTCCGCCGCGATCGCTCGCCGGGGTGCAACGCCGAACGGTATCGCGCAGCGGGCGAAAGTCCGGGTGGCTGTACCCGCGAACCTCCATCGGGCTACGAAACGACCTCGAGGTTTCGGAGAAACCGTAGGGCTCGGTCGGTGACGCGTGCCTTGTCAAAGTAGAGAATGTGTCCACCACAGCTCCAGTATACTTCGGGACGCCCGAAGTGCTCCCACAGTGCCTCCGTGTGGACAGCGGGAATGATTCCATCGTTTCCGCTCGCCACCAGAAGCACTCTGTCTTTCGGAATCCCGAGCGTGTGGGAGAGCGGCGTGAAGGGAGCGAGGATCTTGCGCAGCTCGCGGATCATCGTCGCCGGCTCATCGATCGACTCCTCGAAGAACGAGCGGGTCGGCCAACTCATGACGAGGTCGGCGATGCTCACCACCGGAGCCACGGAAACGATGAAGTCGATGCGGGGTTCGAGGCAGGCGAGCATGGATGCGTGAAAACCACCCCAGCTGTATCCCATGATGCCAACTTTCGGAGCACCTCGGCTCACCAGATGACGGATGAGAATCCGGAGATCCATCACGCCTTGCGCGCAGGCCTCGCTCAGGCGCCACAGGGACGGCTGGATGATCGCCGTTCCATGGAACGCCGCGGAGCTCGGCATCCGGCCGCCATGAAGAGGAAGGTTCATGAACACGACATCGAGGCCTGCGTCGTAGAAGCGCTGGGCCGAGAACCACATCTTGTTGATCCGATAGTCGGGCGCCGAAAAGCCGTGGAGAAAGATCACGATCGGCCGCGGTCCGTCCCGATGAAACCAGCCTCGCGACTCGACTCGGTCGTTCGGTTCGAGGGCTGCGTACTCGTCTCGAAACCTCGGGTCGAGGGTCCGAAACGGGCTGTAGAAGTCGATGCTTGCGAGGGCGGCGGTCTTCGGGTCCCAGCTGCGACGTCGGGTCGCTCTCTCGACGACGGAATGCCCGATCGGCGGCTGCTCGAAGGCCGAGCCCGGATCGTCGAGGAAGCGCCGCTGCGAATAGAACGCATGGTAGTCGATGTACTCCTGCAAGGTCGTGTCGGAGAGGTGCGGGTGAATCTTGCGCTTGTACGGAATCGACATCGCGGCGGCGGCAACGCGGTCGAGTCCGTAGGCGAAGCGTCCGACGAGGGGACAGGGTTCGCTGCTCTTGCGGAGGAAGGAATGGCCGGAGAAGTCCGGGCAGAGCGCATCGATCCATTCCGTGCTCGCACGTCCCGTGGAAGGGCTGGGAAATCTGTTGACGTGTGCGTGATGAGGTGGAGTCACATATCCTCCGGCGTCGCCTGGCTCGCGACCCGTTCAATGGAGTGCAAGTCAGGTGCCGTGCGCTCCGAGGATCGGCTTTCGCGGAAATTGTGACTAGTTTTCGAGCAGCGCCCGCGCAGAAACTGCGCAGTCACTTCGCGTGGATGCACGCGTTGCACGGTGGGTCTCGGCGTCGCTTAGCTTCCGAACGGCCGAAAAATCGCAAGGGTCACGATCACGACGGACAGGATCGAGAGCACCCAGGCCAGTCGTCCGAAGGTCTTCGGTGTGACCTCTTGTCCGTCTGCCCAACGGCGTAGCTTCCCCGTCAGGACGCCCGTCGCGGCCGCAAGGAGCAGCAGCACGGTGAGCTTGGTATGCATCCATCCTTGCTTCGCGTACACCTCCGCGAAGTTGGGGATGAGCATCCCGAAGCCGCCAGCGAACGCAACCAACAGGGCCGGTGGCGGCACGCGAACGGAGACCCTGCGGAGCGCTTGTGCGACGCCGCTCTCCCAGGGCGTCGGGCTTGCCGCCGCGATCGCTACTGCGACCGCCGAGCCGATCCAAAACGTGATGCCTAGAAAGTGCAGGTAACGGAAAACGATCATGCTCATCGGAGTGCTCCTTCGCGCGGCGGAGTCTAACTGCCATAGACCAGCGGCACAAAGACGCAGCGACAAAGCTCTTCGGTCTGCAGCTTTCCCCCCCGCTTGCTCGAAACCTGAAGGGACTGTCCCCATTTCGCGCCCACGGGGATCACGAGGCGGCCGCCTTCGGCAAGTTGGTCGACCAGTGCGGCGGGAATCTCTTCAGCGGCCGCAGCGACCACGATGCCCTCGTACGGAGCGCGCGCGGGCCAGCCGAGGCGGCCGTCTCCGCAAACGACGTCAGCGTTGCGGATGTCGAGGGACTCGATCACCTGCCTGGCGCCGTCGACGAGCTCCGGGATGATCTCGACTGCCGTCACATGCTTGGCCAGCTTCGATAGCACCGCCGCCTGGTAGCCCGACCCGGCGCCGATCTCCAGAACGTTCTCGTGCCCTTGCAGCCTCAACGCCTCGGCGGACATTGCCACCATGAGCGGTTGCGAGATGGTCTGGCCCTGGGACAAGGGTAGCGCGCCGTCGTAGTACGAGCGGGTCTTCTCCGTGTCCGGAACGAACCGTTCCCTGGGCACCTCGCCCATCGCTGCAAGCACTCGGGTATCGGCGATGCCCCGCCGACGAAGCTGTTGCTCGACCATCTTCGCGCGTTCCGCTGCGTAGTCCATCGACTCAGTGGATACCACCGCCAGGGCCTGGATGCGACACGCGGGGTACGGGCGGGCGCAGCCCTTGCGTTCATCGGCGTCGCGCGTATGGTCCGTGCCTTCGAAACGAGGAATCGAGATGGCAAAGACCAACCCAGGCAACTTTTTCGAGGATTTCGAGGTCGGATCCGAGCTCGTTCATGCGGTGCCGCGAACGATCACTGAAGGGGACGCCTCCCAGTACATCGGGCTCACCGGCTCCCGGTATCCGTTGCATTGCTCGGCCGAGTTCGCGCGTTCGCTCGGTCATCCGCGAGAGACGATCAACGACCTTCTGACGTTCCACATCGTCTTCGGGAAGACGGTGAACGACGTGTCGTTGAACGCCGTGGCGAACCTCGGTTATGCGAGCGTTCGCTTTCTAGCGCCCGTCTACCCGGGCGACACGCTTCGCTCCGTTTCCGAGGTGATCGGCAAGAAGGAAAACAGCAATGGCAAGACCGGCGTAGTTTGGGTGAAGACGGTGGGCACCAACCAGCGTGGCGAGGCCGTGCTCGAGTACTATCGCTGGGTGATGGTGCACAAGCGGGACCCCGGGACTCCGACCGGCGCCGCAGACCGTCCGGCCATGCCCAAAGAGGTTGAGCCCGCCGACCTCGTCATCCCTGCGAATCTCGACCTCAGCGCATACGAAGCGTGGCCGTCCGGAGGCAGCTCCTACTTCGAAGACTACGAGCCGGGCGAGAAGATCGATCACGTGGACGGTATGACGATCGAGGAGGCCGAGCATGCGACGGCCACACGACTCTACCAGAACACCGCGAAGGTCCATTTTGATGCGATTCAGATGAAGGAGGCTCGTTTCGGTCGGCGCCTCATGTATGGCGGACACGTGATCAGTGTGGCGCGTTCCCTGTCGTTCAACGGGATGGAGCGCGTGCTGGGAATCCTCGCCTGGAACGGCGGAGCGCATGCGAATCCGACGTTCGCGGGCGACACGATCTACGCCTACAGCGAGATCCTCGACAAAGCGGATCTCCCCGGGCGTCGCGATTGCGGTGCGCTTCGCGTCCGGTTGGTCGGGCTCAAGGACGTTCGGCCGAGCGACGCCGGCTTCCCGCTCAAAGTCGAAAAGGACGGCCGGCAGGTCTATCATGGTAGCGTCGTATTGGACCTAGACTACTGGCTTCTCGTGCCGAAGAGAGCCCGCTGAGGCCGAGCGCTTGCGGCGGCCGTATGGTTCCTCTACATCCCGCGCCAAGGAGAAAACATGTATCTTCCCATCGCGAACAGCGACCGGACCCGCAAACGAAACAAGAGCGCTCGGCGAAACGCGAAGCGCAAGGCGAAGAACCGCCGCCGCGTGAATCGCATGCATGGGCGCAAGCTCGGCCGCCGCGGCTGAGCCTCCGCCTCATGGATGCGAAGGTCATCTACGTCGTCAGTGATTCGACCGGGGAGACCGCCGAGCGCGTGACCCGGGCAACGCTACTCCAATTTCCGGACGAAAACGTCCGGCTCAAGATTGAACGACGCGTTCGAGATCGACGCGGGCTCAGCGCAATCCTCCAGAAGGCCGCCGCAGCAGAGGCCATGGTCGTGTTCACTCTGGTGCGCCCCGAGCTCCGCGACCACTTCAACGAGGAAGCGGCCCGACTCGGCGTCCTGCATGTCGATGTGATCGGCTCGATCATTCGTCAGATCGGACGGCATCTCGAAGCCGACCCGGTGAACATTCCGTCGGCCGAGCTGCCTCTGTCGGCGGAGTATTTCCGTCGCGTCGAGGCGATCGAGTTCGCGGTGAAGAGCGACGACGGTAAAGAACCGCGGAACCTCGACAAGGCGGACCTCGTGCTCTGCGGGGTGAGCCGTACGAGCAAAACGCCGCTGTCGACGTACCTGGCCGGGCGGGGCCTGAGGGTGGCAAACGTTCCCCTGGTGCTCGGTGTCGATCCGCCACCGGAGCTGCTCGAGCTTCCCGGGTACCGGGTCATCGGGCTCACCATCGACGTCGATCAGTTGCTGGGCATTCGAAAGCACCGCCTGCAGCAGCTCGGAATGCCGCCCGACGCAAACTACGGCCTTCGCGATCACGTGAAGACCGAGCTCGAGTATGCGCATGGCATCTTTCGAGCTCACCCCGACTGGATGGTCGTGGACGTGACGAACTGTGCCATCGAGGAGACCGCGACGATCATCCTCGAGGCACTCAAGGACCGCGAGGAGCTCAAGGGCCTCACCAGTCCTCCGCCAAAGCCCGCCTGAGCTCTACTCCTCGATGATCTTGCCGTCGGCGTCGATCTTCACGACCTTGCGGCCGCTGCAATCGACGTTCTTTCGGACTCTCACCGGACCGGTCTTGACGTCGAGCTCTTCCTCGATGCTGCCGGCGATCTTGAGTCCCATGATGCCGAGGCCTCCAGCGACGCTTCCCGCGTCAGCAGTGATGAAGACCCGGCTGACTTTGGTCGGAACGACCACACGCACCTTGAGCGCTTCGCGGTTCACGCAGGCGACGGCGGTGAGGTCCACCAACGGCTTGCCGGACAACGACACGACGGCGGTGGCGTAGGGGATCGGTACCGGGTTCGGAAGAGGCTGCGGCTCGATCATCCTGGCCGTTGCCTCTTGGATGAAGATCTTGGGTGCCTTCTCACCAGGTCGCTGGCGAGCGTAGACGGTCGCGTCCTCGAGCTCGATCACGATAGGCGTGTCCGTGAGCATGATGTGCAGCCTGGTGCGCCCGACCTTCACCGGGCCAACCTCCATCGTCCAGTCGCCGAGTGGCACCTCGAGGCCGAGGTCTGCCCGCACGGGTTGGGGCGCCGTGCCGAAGGCTTCGGCGAGGGAGACTTCACCGGAAGGCGCGCGGTAGAGCCAGAGATCGATCTCTTCGGCTCTCTGGACCGACCCTCGGTAGATGCCCGTTCGCAGCTTGTCGAGGTCGAAATTGCCCCGAAGCGTCTTCACTCTGAGGACGGTGCGCCCCTGCTGGTCGTCCAGGCGGAAGTTCGACACCCCGAAAAAAGCCCGTCCCCAAATCGGGAAGAACTTGGCGCGGTCTTCCGGACTCATCTCGGACAATGGTGTCTCTCGCACCGGTGTGTCGTCGAAGAGCTCGGTCGTTTCGATATCGGCGGCTTCCAGATCCCGCTCGCCGCGGCGGTCGAGCAGCGCCAGGTCGCTCGCGCCCCAGGCCATCGCTCCGACGACGAAGCCGGCGACAAACAGAAGCAGGAGCTTCCACCAAACCATCAGCGTCCTGGGGGAGAGCCGTACTGATGAGATAGCGCGGCATAGAATTGCGCGAGAATCCCGTCCGCAACCCGCAGTCGACGGCTGAGCTCGCGGGCGATGTTCATGATGAACAGCGCGTAGTCCTTGACGTTCCTGCGGTAGAGGAGGGTCTCGACGTGGTCCGCCGTGATCGACAGCACCAGCGTGGGCGCAACGGCTCGGACGCTCGCCGAGCGGGGCTGCACGTCGATGATGGACATCTCGCCGAACCAGTCGCTTGGACCGAGAACGGCGACCCGCACGTCTCCGCCCGATTCGCCTCGCTTGATCACTTCCAGCTCGCCGGCGATGACAACGAACATCTGTGTCGACGTGTCACCCTCCTCGACGACCATCTCACCCGCTTCGACGCGGCTCGCGGGAATCGAAGACGCCAGGACCTCCAGCGTTTCGCGGCTCAGGCCCCCAAAGAGCCCGATGTCGGACAGATGTTCCGGCGTCAGCTTCGGCGTGGGTGGTCGACTCATGCGGTCAGCATACGCTACCGATTCGTTTACGTCATGGAATCGAATTGGATAGATTCCCCGCGAGCACCCGTGCTGACGCCCGAGTTACCGCAGGCCTTCGGCCGATATACCTTACTCCGACGCCTCGCCACTGGAGGAATGGCGGAGGTCTATCTCGCCCGGGACAGCAATGCGTCCGGCTTCGAGAAGCAGGTGGCGGTGAAGTGGGCCGATGCTGCGCTCTCCTGCGGCTTGAGGACGTCGACCTTGGCCGCGGAAGCCAAGCTGGTCGTCGACCTCGTTCATCCGAACATCGTTCAGACCTTCGACCTCGAGCGTTACGAGGATACGAGCTTCATGGTCATGGAATACGTAGCCGGCCTCGATGCGCAGGCGTTGATGGTCGAGCTTCGATCCCGGCGGCGCCGGCTGCCGCCCTCTCTGGCCGCCTTCGTCATCTCGGAGCTGTGCAAAGGTCTCGCGTTTGCCCACGGCTGGAGCGCGCACGATGGGCGGGCGGCGGGGATCGTTCACCGGGACGTTTCACCGCAAAACATACTGATCAGCGTGGACGGCGAGGTGAAGGTTGCCGATTTCGGTATCGCGAAGACGCGGGACCGCCAAAGCGACCCGGACGCTCGCGTGATCAAGGGCAAGTACGTCTACATGTCTCCCGAACAGGCGAGCGCGGAACCCATCGACTGCCGGAGTGACCTCTACTCGGCCGGGATCGTCCTCTTCGAGCTGTTGACCGGAGAGAGTCCGTACCGGGCTGCCACCGTTCGCGGGCTGCTGGACGAAGTGCGTGCAGCGGCCGTGCCTCCGCCCTCGACGCTGCGGAGGGAGTTGCTGCCTGCGCTGGATCGGATCGTCGCGCGTGCCACGGCTCCGGATCCAAGCGATCGCTATGACGACGGCGAAGCGATGGCGGCCGATCTCGATGCGTACCTGGGGACCGGAGCTCGGCCTCACTGCCGTGCCCGGCTGGCTGCCCTGGTGCGCGAGGCGTCCGCGGGGAGGGCGCAGAGCCCGAGCTTCGAGCC